>DJWL01000064.1 GCA_002441545.1 Flavobacteriaceae bacterium UBA6231
CCTAATACTTGTGAAGAGAAAATAACCAGAATTACAATAGCCAGGTTTTTTGCCAGTTCGGTTGGAGTCAATCCCCATGTATGACCATCGGTTGTGGCCATCCCCTCATTATATTTCTTCAAAATGTTAATGAGAAAGAACAGAATGGCCAATGCTTTCATCCCAGTCATGGTATACTGGGCAAAATCACTGCTTTTGATGATTTGAAAGACCGTATCTACATATTCCAATCCCATTCTTAAAAAAACAGTTTAATAATTGGTGCCTCGATTATTGATGATGTCCTGCATTTTTCTAAAAGCGATGATCTCTTGATACCTTCTTGTTTTGTTCTCGATCTCAGCAACCATTTCCTTGGATTCCAGTTCCTTTTGCTTCAGTATGGCAGCTCGTTCACCGTCTGTCATTTTCAGGTTATTACTGGATAATATCTGATCGATATAATCCAGGCTTTCAATCGAATTTTCAATAATAGCATTGAATGATTTCGACACCTGTTCCACTTCATTAGCCTTGATATATGGTGAATTCAAGATTTCCCTTAAATCCCCACGTACCATTTCATACAGTCTTTGATTGTTCTTATAGAGTTCTTTTACGGCTTTTAGCTGCTTGATGACATTGTTAACTTTTTCAATGTTCTCTTTCTGCTGCTTAAGGAAATCCACAGTCTTTAACAGCTGTGTGGTTTGTTTAGCAGATTCTATCAGTTGTTTTGCCAGACTGATAAAATTGGTATTGTCATATACTGGCATGCCCTGTGACCTAATAAGGCCGGGCAGTGAAATAACAAATACAATGGTCAATACAAGTTTTTTTACTTTTTGTTCCATAATAAAAGATTTAAAGGGTTATTAATTATTGTGTTTTTAATGCCTTAAGAAAGGTTTTGATTGCCGATTCCATATTATTAGTCTTTTCATAAAACCGCATGATGCGGTCATTTTCCGTTCCGTCGGTGAGATAGGCTGCATATACTTCAGGTGGCACTTCCAACCGAAAGATGTTACTCTCTTTCCCAATCTTGATAAAGATCTCCGTGTATTTACGATGACCGGTCAAGTTGTTTCTAATGGATTTAAGTTGGTTTAAGTCATGAGAGGAAAGGTTCAATCGCTTTTGTAATTCATCATACCCTTTTTCGTTTTTCAGGCTATAGATCACTTGGGTATTTTCCAAAATACTGGCCGAGGTAGCATTTTGAGGCAACTGATTAATGGATTGCAGTATAATTCCAATGGCCCCATTTTGTTTTCTGATGGCCTGATAATAGAATTCCACACTCTCCAATACATTTTCAAATTTCAATTGCTTGGCGAACTCATCAAACAGGATAATACCCTTTTCCGAACGGTTCCGCCATATGGTTCGTTGGACGGCAGATTTGATAAGCTTTAACATCACCGAAAGAATTTCCTTGTTGTCCCTGACTTCATCCAATTCAAAGATGATCATTCGCTTGTCTTCTATCTTATAGGTCTGGTCCTCTCCAACATTGAACAGAAAACTATACAAGCCCTTATCCACATACTCCGAAAGGATGTGCAAAAAATCATAAACACCGAAATGCTCTTCTTTAATCTTTAGTTGTTGATTGAGACTATCTTTCTTATCATCCACAAATTGATATAAAGACGCTAAGGAATGTTCTTGGCGTATAGCACCATAATAGGCCAATAAAACCTTTTTTATGGCAACTTCCTGGGCCTTGGTTACCTTGTGCTCTGCCATAAGTTCAAGTAGGAACACCGCCAGATCTTCCAATCGTTCAGGAGTTAAATCATTCTCGTTGGCAATGTAAAACGGATTAATCCCCAAGTTCTTTCCTTGCTCATATCTCAAGATGATGTGCTCGTCAGGATAAAGTCTCGCAAACTTGGTATAGGAACCTCCTAAATCAATAATGACCAATCGTACCTGTTGCTCAAAATACTGCCTTAAGATGTTATTGGCCAAAAAGGATTTGCCTTCGCCCGTTGGCGCGAAAATGGCAAAGTTGCGTGCCTTGATCCGTTTCTTTTGTTCGTCCCAGACATCTTTCAATACCGGAATGTTATGCTGCCTATCGTTAAAGATAATACCTGTCTCATCTGATTTGTAATTGGTATTGTTGATGTACAGGCACAACGCATGTTTCAGATCTGTGACATACAAATCCTCATTGGAGTAATTGGAAACAAAACAGGGGTATGAATTCAGGAAATAATGCTTGCGCTCCTCGCCTTTCGGATAATACGGCAGGATATCCAATTCCTTGAACTCAGCCTTTATCTTTGAAGCCATTCGATTCAGCTCTCCCTCCTCAGTATGCCAAAACATGATATTCAAGTGTCCACGAATAACCCTTGAGTTTTCATCTTCATTGATTTGATCAACAATATGCTGGATTTTTTTAAGAACCATTTTATTCTGGGTGCCAAAATTGGAACTCTTGTTAAGTTCCTCCATTTTCTTTTCGAGCAGCTTTCTCCATTTGTGTTTGTCATCCAGGTACAGAATATGGTTCACGATATGGTTGTCATTCAGATCCAATCCAAGACCATCGATAAAACCTTGATGAAATGTAAAATCATCCGAAGTGAACTTCTCATTGGTCTTACTGCTCTGTACCAATCCCCCAAAGCACAATTCACTATTGACAGCAATGGCATCAAAATAATGATCCCCAATTTCAATATGTTTTTTGCCTAATTGGATATCCGTGTCAAACCCCTTATTAAAACCATTAAAGTAAGATTCCGTGAGACTCATAATTTCCGAAGAGGTCAATGGTATTACAGAAACCTTTCTACTATTATTGATAAAAGAAACTGCATCATGCACTGAAGTCATGAATTCAGCTACCTGTACATCCAGCTTTCTATGGAGACTTTTTTCAGTTTTTCTAAAAGGGTTGACATATTTTGAAGCTTTTAATGTTTTATCCAACGGCAATATGAAGAACAGGTAGTTTTGATGGCTCAAATACACCCTACCCTTAAAATAACCATGAGTAGCCTGTTCCAAAAACGTATGGTTGGGGAGTTGAGTTGCATCATAACCCTCCTTTTGATAGATATCCTGTTTATGGATGATAGTCCCTACCGACAATGATTTAAATGCCTGGAACCAAGTGCCATGTAACTCATCAAAGTCCGATTCGGACAAGGAATAAACTTCAGGCATGTCCACTCTATAACATAATACCACATTACCATTGTTGGCAAATACAACATGGTTTTGAATATCCAATATGGGATAATGAGCATTTAGGTTAATCTTCTTCATATGAAAGTGGACTGAGTTTTTTATTGCTGATCGTTTCAGGGAACACTTGTTGTATATGGGGTGTTGAGGGTTTATTCGTGACATAGGTAAAAACGATATACAAGCCTATGTTAAATACCAATACTGAAATTATAACCCCTAGGTTGAATGAAAAGATGATAACAAATAGTGAGCCAATAACTGAAACCATCATCAACGCAAACAAGGAAATTGGCAACCCTATAATCATGGCCTGTTTACGTATGTTTTTGTATACTTCGTATATCTTCATGACCAATAAGCCTTAACTATACAACAATACCTATGAGATATGTAAAGATGCCGACCACAGCTCCTGCAATGAGGACAAATACCAAGACTCTTGTAATCCCTTTTTTTAAATCAGCATTCTCTCCAAAGAAATGGCCGGCATTAAATAGAAACCCTACTAGAAAGATAACCCCCAGAATAATGGGGAAGATAGCCCGAATGGTATCGGAAACATCATTGACAGAATCTTCAATACCTCCAATCTGTGCAAACACAGAACTTGAAGCAATAAATAATAAAGCGGTTACATANNCATTTAAACAATTGATTATCAATATTTTAAACAAATAATATTATTTAATCTACTTTGATTTTAATTGCAAACAAAAGCCAATGAATTTTATGGATTCAGATACAAAAAACACCTCCAAATATGAAAACAACATTGAAAACATGCTTCAAAAATGTCCTATTTCTTCTAGTTATGCTCCATATGTGCATCACTTTTGGTCAAAATTCAGGTTCAAAAAAACGGATGGTCATCGATGTAGGACACGGTGGTAATGATCAAGGGGCAATTGGTATTTTATTGAATTAGGGTTCATCACAGATTTGGATGAAACAGACTACTTTTTAAGCCACAACAATGTCAGAGCGATGGCTTTATCCATTTTAATGGGACTGTTTACGTTTTTATACTTATAAATAGTCTTCTAAGATTTTAAAAAACTAAATATGTATTTCTATTGGTGTTGATAGCACTTCCCGTTACCATTCTTGGTCATTCGTTTACATCGCTCTCCAGATTTTGTTTTGCTAATACATTGTTGAGGATATAGACTTTGGTTGGGAATTGGATACTGTCTTATTATTGGATTCTGACGTCTTAACACTGGTAGCACTGTTTGTTTCTTTTGTCTCACTAATTCCCGTAATTGGCTTACAAACTGAACAAGGTGTGTAACCTAGAGACTTTGCTTTTTGTAAGGTAATTTCCTTTTTAGAATCTTTAAGGAACCTACAATTTTCTTCATGATATTTTTTTCCAGTTTTAGTGGTGTAAACTGTTTGTGCATCAATAGTATTGACACATGCAGTTAAAATAACAATGAGAAATATTCTTAATGGTTTCACTTTTTTAATTTTTTTTCTTTTCATTTTTTCTCCATCCCCATGGTGGTATCGGATTTTTATCTTGCCATAATCCTAACTTCTTATTTCTTGCTCGATCTTCTAATTTTTGAAGTAATGGATCCTTGGAATATTGAAGATAATGCCAAGCCAAGCCTTGTTTAAGAAGCTCTTGACTCAAATTTAATGAATCGTTATAAATAACATTTGCTATCGACCGACCATATCGGTCTTTATTTAAAACATGTATTGTAACCTGTCGACCAAAAATGGCATCAGACACAAACTGTTTAGCTTTTGCAGAAAAAGGTTGATTGTTTTCTGGACAATCAATATTTGCAAGGCGAATTTTAAGTTGAATCGTATCTTTGGTTAAAAATCTAAATGTGTCTCCGTCTGTAATTCCTACTACTTTACCTGTTAAGGTTTGGGAAACCCCTAAAAAACATGAAAAAAATACAATGGTTAGAAGTAATACTTTAAAATTGGGCATTTTTTTGTTTAAATATAAACTATTATAAGTTTGTTAACTATTACTTTTTTTACATGTATGACTAGATGCTTATAATTAATTAGGGTTATCCATTAATATTAAACACATTGATGCTATTTCAGAAATTGCTGAACTATTAGCAACATCATGTTCTTAGACAGCTTCCTCAATACATGCTTTTAAATTTGTTGCGATTATTTTAATTTCATCAATTGAATTGTCTTTATAAATATTTGCACAAAAATCACCACAAGTGGCTAATTTATTTTCTTCTGATGCATTTTTCCAATCTGCAATTTTAGATTTATGCAATGTTCCTCCTTGATACCATTGATTTGTAGGTTTAATTGTTTCACCTTTACAAGAAGCAATTGTTATTAATGTACTTATCAAAATGAAAATGATTAAAATCAAGAGGCAACCGCTATTTTTAGCTTTACTATATGTTTTTCTATAAGTGATTCCGGGAATACCAGTTCTTACAGAATAACCTTTCGAACTTACACTTCCCATTTTAGTTTTAACATTAGGTGTAATACCAGATTTGCTGATATTAATTCCAATTCCTTTTCCTAAGTTTATCCGTTTATTAAAACGTATTCCCATTTTAGTTTATGTATTTAAAATAAAATCAGAAATCACTTTTTCAATACTTGATGGAATATCTGCATTTTTAATTTTATACTTTTTCACTCCCATTTCTTTAAACCATTTTTCCCAATAAGCTTCAATAATCTCTTGAGAATAAGGGTTCTCGTCATTTCTACTCGTTATACCAATAATTAAAATTTCTAAGTCATTTAAATTTGTTGTTGCAGGTATAAATCCTAAATCTTTCTTTCCCATCTCATCCTTCCAGTTACTTTTATTCAATTGTAATTGATTTAAACTTTTAGGAGTTAGATAAGATGTTCTGTTTTTTTCTTTCATAACCGTTTTGTTATAATACATGTAGCCATCAGTTAAAATTACAAGTATGTTTCTGTGGCATACATCTATGCAGTAATCGGCAACATCATATTTAAAAAATTTCCAAATATCTGAACCTGGGTAACCTCCAGAATTTTGAGCATCGGTTTTAGCTAAATCATATAGTTCAGAAGGTTTTGAAGTATATAGTGATATCGTTTCATTTATTTGGGCTTTGGCCGTTTCTTTTGTAAAACCAATTTTTAGTAGTTTTGCGATTTCGTTTATTTTATTATCAGATGGTTCTGGGTTGAAAAAAAGCTGTATTCGGTCTTCAAGTAAAATTAATTTTTTGTGTTTTACATGGTCTACAAATGCTTTTGATAAACTTGATAGATACGCCGAATCCTTTTCTATTATTTTCGTTTCTTCAATTCTATCCGATAAATCTAAAAGAATACTTATATTAAGATTGTTTTCTTTTTGGTCTAGTATATATTTAGGACAATTACTGGAGGTTTCTGATTTAATGATATCTTCTATCACTTCAGCATCTTTCTTTGTATCATTCTTACAACAAAACATTGTTAAGAAAGCTAAAATGATGACTATAAACTTTAATTGTTTCATGATTATAGTGTTTTAGTATATACTTTGTTTTGATATGTATCTGTGTCTAACTCTAAACTTTTGATGTGCTTTTCGTATACGCTACTGCATTCTGATAACAATGCATCTTGTTCATCTGGACTTATCCTTATTGCTGAAGCTATATGATGAAGCCAACCTTGAAAAAATTCAGTAGATAAGGCTTTATAATTCATTACAGGAAGTATACAACCATCAATTATATTTTGTAGCTCTACAATTCTAATTTTTAGCTTAGATAATTCATCTTCGATTTTTTCGATTCTTTCATTCAGCTTTAAAAGTATTTTCGATTTTTCAAAAATAGCTTCTTCTTTTTCTTTAATAAACAACTTTATTTTATCTCGATCCGTATGCTCTTTCATTACAAAATCAAATACTAAACCCCAAACAATATAAGAGACAAAACCCGCGAAAATAATAACCCAAAAACTTACACTATGGAAAGCTAATGAAACATTAAAAGGTTCGCTTTCAAAAGTTTTATTTAGATTATATAATTTTTCATCAATCAGATAAGCCAAAATGGCATCAAAAAGAAAAGTGACAACAAATAAAACGATAATTTTAAATTTATTTTCCAGTTCTTTTTTCTCTTGGAACATGTGAATTAAATACCCTAAAGCAAAAAACACAAAAGGAATAAATAGCACAAAGCATAATTCAAGCAAGCTGCCTTCGTAAGCTTTTGATAGTGCTTGAGGGTCAAACATTCCTTGGAACAAACTAATTCCTGGGTCAAATTCTCTAAAAAATGCTGAATAAGATGTTGAGATATAAAATATAAATATGTAAACAGCCAAGGGCAATAGAAAGCTTAAACCAATCCAAAATTTTGCAGAGGCCTTTTTATCGATGCCAACAAAATACTCTTCAGGATGTATCTTTACCCTTCTAATATCTTGATTTAGTTTCTCGATATCTTCATTAACTTTGTTGACACTATTTTCAACTTTTTCAAGCTCTTCGGTTTTATTTAATAATGCGGTTTTTTTACCTTTCTGTTCTGTTACATAGGGTTGCTTTAAACGTTCTTGTTCAATATAATCTGTTTTGCATTTATTCTCAAATTTTTGATAGAGAGCATCTAATGATATTAGTAAAACTTGACCATTTCCTTGACAATCTTTAGAGGTGTTCTTTCCATTCTCATGATATGTTATTTTTTCCTTCTCAATGCTTTGTGGTTTTACCACATTCATCTTTCCGTTTTGAGAGGTTAATGCGGTAAGTCTTTTTAATAGTCCCATAATACCTTAGTCTTTAAGTTCTTTAAGAATTTGATTTTTAGGCTTGCCTTGTTTTGCGCTTTCTAGAAGATAATTTGATAAACCTTCAATATTATCATCTAAAAAGCCGAAGTTTTTAATATATTTCTTCAAAGCTATTTCTTCATCTAGGCTTACAATATTATCCGCCCAAATCATTAAGGCAAAATCATAGAGGTATTCTATTTTATTTTCTAAAGTTTTAGGAATTGTAACATCCCCTGCATAACCAGTTAAAATAGCATCTAATTCAATTTTTGAAATAGCTCTTTCTTCAGCAAATTTATATAGCAATTGCATTTCTAAA
Source organism: Flavobacteriaceae bacterium UBA6231 (assembly GCA_002441545.1). Classification (GTDB taxonomy): domain Bacteria; phylum Bacteroidota; class Bacteroidia; order Flavobacteriales; family Flavobacteriaceae; genus Yeosuana. The sequence continues at coordinate 8,273 of DJWL01000064.1, forward strand.
TGGCTAAAATTATCATCTGACAGAGCTATTTGATATAGTCTTAAAAAGTGGCTTTTGAGTTCGGTTGAAATTGTTATTCCTTCCATAATTATTTTGTTGGTTTAATAGATTTTGTCTCTTTTAAATTCTCTTTGTTTTTTTGGTTCTATCTTCTTGTTTTCTTCTTTAGGTTTATTAAAAAATAGAATTAACAAGAATAGTATACCTGAAATAACATCTATTGCAATCCAATATAATTTCAGATACAAGTACACAGGAATTATTGGGTTGAATAAAATAGCTATGACAGCAAATATGACTGCCCAAATAATTTTATTATATAATGTTATGGTAAGCAACAGAGATCCAATAAAAATAACAACTCTTAAAAGTGTATAGTATCCTATTGGCATTTTTAAAACAGCAAGAAACAATAGTGACGCACAAATAAAAGATATTGGTTTCATGCTATATGTTATTGTTGTCTTCATTTAGGTTTTAATTGTCAATCTTTTATAATCTCTAAACATTTATTTTTTACTTACATATTTGTAAAACACATATCCAATTGTTTCTGTTTCTTTAACCTTAACTTTTAGCCAAGAACCAACGTTTTCTATTAAAAGTAGGGTCGACTTATTTGTTAATTTCTCTAATATTTTATATTTTGTACTTGGGCCTTCTCTTATATTTAGCGCTGTAGAATTAATAAGCAGATCATCTCCTTTTGAATATAATTTTCTGCTATAAGATGAAGTATATGAACTAATATTATTTTTTTGAGAAGTAAATGTGTTACGACTATCTCTGCTACAGACGCCACAACTTCCTCCATTTTTTGCACAATGTTTGCATCCCGAACAATTCTTGCAAGCCGAACAATATGCCGAACCCGTGCACCTTCCTCCCTCTAAACAGCAAGAGGCAAGTAAATTATTAGAATTGGATTGACTATATATATTAGTAAGGCTTAAACCAAATAAAAAAATGAACAAAAAGTTTTTCATAAAAGTCATTTAATAATTTATTTACTTTTGGAAGCAACTATCATAGCCATGTTTCTTGAATGCATTTCTTCTCTTTCATTTTTTTCAATATCCGCAATTTGACTACTAATCATTATGTTGTGATTATTGACTTTAGTAGGAATATGAAATAAGTCTATAAAACACCAAAAACCCAATCCACCAAGGGTAAACCAATATAATAATTGAAGCCCCCTCTTTCCAAAATAGGCATAATGACATCCAAAGAAAAAACAACATAAATATGTAGTCCCTGTTGATTTCATCTTTGAAAATAAATAGATAGCGTTTGTTCATACAAGTCTATTTTGGATTAGGACAAGACCAATTAAGTTTGTCTCCTTTATCTAAATTGTTTTTCCAATGAAGAGGTTGCAAATTGTTGAAATTATCATCTCCCCCGTTTGCTATAGGATTGATGTGGTCAATTTCCCAACCATTATCAGAATTCCTATTACCATGTTCAGACCACTTCATAACTTTGCCACACTTATCCCATCTCCATGTGTCCGAAGAAAAATTTGGTATAATTCTTCCTTTATTCCATACCGCTACTTTTTCAGAATGAGTCCAAGCGTCACCAACCTCATTTGTATTATAATTTCTTGCCATACTATCTGTTTTTAATATTTAACACTTCAAACTTAAACCCATTAAAAAAAACCTTATGGGATTCCGTAAGGTTACATTCTCACATTAGTATATTTATTTTTTCTTTTTCGGTGCTGTCTGTGATAATGCGCTTCCAGCTGCTTTTTTACTATCTTTTCCTGTTCGCCCGTCTTTTAAAACTCTTGATGCAGCTGATGCGGCACTCTTACTTGTTTTTCTTTGTTTTGTCATGATTATTAATTTTTACATCCATTCTTATCACAATTAATTTTTTCACTAGTATTTACCCAATGACTTGGATGCTCTGTAGTGTCAAACCCACAACCTGTAGTACCTCCTTTTTGTCCTTTATGAACCTCTCCTGTTTGTAAATGTTTTACTGCCATGATTTTAATTTTTAAAGATTAATATTCTTCAAATTTAACTCCATTAAAACATAAAGCCTTACGGTATTCCGTAAGGCTTTATGTTAGAATTGTTTCTTGTTATTATATCATTCTTCTGTAAAAAAAAATTCATGAATATCAATAATGTCGCCTCTTCCAATTTGAACAAGATCTTTAGTGTCCTTTAAAAAGATCCCTAATGATCTTTCATTGTAAAGTAATTTCATTTCAGGAGAATAATCTGTTACGACATACATATCACCAGATAATTTAAAAAAAGGAACGGCAAGTTTACTTTTTATTTTTATCCCTTTGTTTACCACTTTGCCTTCCAATAAAATGTCTTTAAGCTTTGATTCTTCTTTTTCATCGGAAGAGACTTTAACATAGGCAACCATCATGTTCATCCATTCCTTTTCGTCAATGAGAAACCATTTTACTTTGTCAAAGTCAATTCCATATTCATTTATCCAACCATGACTTGTAAAACCAAATAAAATTTGTTTTTTTCCATTTAGAACGGGATTATTTGCTGGGTTAAATTCTTGTATTTTAAACGTAATAACAGAAGCTGATGACATGTCTTTCAATTTTTTGCCGTCAAAAGAAAGTGTTTTTAAAGAAAAACTCGTTAATTCTGGATTGTTAGCCAACACCCATTGAGTTGCTGTTAACTCTGCTTGTTCTTTCATCTCTTCAACGGCTGCAATGCCTGCACCAATAGCTAAAAGACTGCCTGCCACGGCAGCTACTGTAGCCCCATCTTTTTGAGCACATGATTGTTTAGGAAATAAATAGGTAATAACGATAAAAAGTAGAAGTAGTTTCTTCATATTATAAATTTGATTAGTGTTTTTATTAAGTGAAAGTAAAAATGTACTTCATTAAAACCTTACGGAAATCCACATCATAAAAAAAGCACGCCTTAAACAAGGCGTGCAATTCTCAATTCTCCCTATGAGAATTATTAATAGCAGTACAATAGTACTATCAAAAAAAATAATCATGTTACGGGATACCGTAACATGAAAAAATATTGTCCTTTAGTAAAAATTAAATAAGTCCTAAATCCTTCACGATTGCCACTAAGTGTATGGCATTATTGGCCTTAAATTGATCTTTAAGTTTATTAAGCCTTTTTTCAACGGAACTCAAGCTGCTAGGCGTTATACTTTTTTTTTCAAACAAGCTGCTTATCTCTCCTTGGGATAGACCAAGAGAGAGTTGTTTTACCAATTCAATATCATAATCATCGATCTCTAAATTGGTTTTCATGCTCAGGGCATTTTCAACCTGTGGGGAAAGAAACAGTTTTTTATTAAAAGTAACATCAATGGCCTTTGCTAACTCATAAGCCCCTTTTCTTCCTTTACATACATAAGCATTAACCTGATAATTGTTGATCAAGGTTCTTACTTTTTGTAGCCTATCTTCCATAGAATACACAATAATTTTCAGGCCTGGATACTCTGGTCGTAACCTAGCAACTAAATCTTCCCCAGATAGAAGTTTACTTTCGTGATGGTCTTTTTTAAATGATAAATCAGTGATTAACAAATCGAATGGTTCTTTATCAAAAACGGCTCTTTTTATTTTAAGGGAAGCCTCGTCACAATATTGAGCTTTATGCACATCGCTAATACCTTTGCTATTGAGGACAGCAAGGACCCCTTCATTTACAACATCATGATCGTCAACAATCAAAACTTTTTTAAACATACTTATACTGTTATTTTTGCCTTAAATCCTTTATTGGTCTCTGATTCAAAAATAATGCTTCCATTAATGGATTTAATACGGTTTTCCATATTTTGAAGGCCTGATTTTTTTTGGATATTGCAACCAATACCATCGTCATTATATAAAATAGTGATTTTACTGTTGAATTGATTAAAAGTTAAAGCTACATTTGAAGCTTGACTGTGCTTTTTCATATTTACCATAAGTTCTTGGAGCACCCTGTAAAGTGTAATTTTCTTGAGGCTCTCAATGGAATCCCATGGTATTTTAGAAATGCCTCTTGTAATGATATTTACGTGATCATTTTTATAACTCAACAATAAATCATTAAGTAAGATTTCATAATGATCATTTACATCCAAAGCCCCATTTTCTTTTGAAATGTCTCTTGTTCTGGCATATATGTTGTCTAAATCGTCTAAAATATTTTCTTTGCTATTTGAGTTCCCTTGGAGTTTAGTCATCACCTGGTAGACATCATTAGCCACTTCATCATGAACCTTTTTTGAAATACGTGTTTCCGTGATATATACCTCTTGTATTTTATCCTTTTTGTGTTTTGATTTTAGAATTATGATAGTAAAGACTGAGATTAAAGTAATTAAAACCCCAAGGGTCAAGTAGAAATATTTCAGGCTTTTTTCTTTCTCTTTTTCAAGTTCCGAGATTTCTAGTTTAAATTCATTTTTCTTTAGCAATTTCTCTTTCTCGGATACATTGTACTTGATTGCAGCAAATTTGTTTTCTTGTAATTTATTTGCTTTTTCTATACTTCTGTTCAGTTCCAAATATTCCTTAATGCGGGGGTTGCTTTCAAGACCCAAGGCTAATGACATCGCTTCCAATTTATAATTTGGGCTATTTAAAACATCAGCAATTACAACGGCTTTGTTGGAATAATTAATAGCTTCATTAATGTTTCCTTTGTCTGAAAAGTATAAGGCCAAATGGCGATAACTTGAAAATAGGCCTGTTAAATCTTCTAACTCTTTTCTAATCTCCAGAGCCAATTTCATGTTTTCTATGGCCTTTATAGTGCTATTGGTTTTAGACTGAAAATACCCTAAATTATCAAGATAAGTTGCCTTAATATTTGAATTTTCAAGAGTCAGGACCTCATTATAATAATTTATTAAACTTTCCTTTGCTTCCTTATACTGATTCTGATCAGCGAAATTATTAGCTATATTGGTTATGATTGCTATTTTATCAATAAAGCTCGTATTCAATTTTAGAGCTTCATAATAGTATTTGTAGGAGTTATCGAAATCTTCAATTTCTCTGTATATCAAACCTAATTGATTTGTGAGCCTTTTCTTTGAATCTATTACTTGTGGATCACTTTCTACGGCATTTAAAAGGCTATATGCTTTAATGATTGTTGATTCACATTCATAGGGAAATCCCATTTTATATTGCCCCAACGAAATTAATTCTAAATAATAAGCCGCATTAATAGTATCATGAAGCAACATTGCCTGTTCAGCTTTCTTTTCAAAAAAACTGAAAGCCTTAATTGCATGGTTTTTATCTTTTATTTCTGTTATTGATTGATAATAAAATAAAGTACTATCCTTAGTGTTTTGTCCTATCAGACTAAAGTTAAAAACACAAAACATATTAATAGTTATAAAACAAAAAAAGAGGAATGAAGATTTCTTTGATTTCATTCCTCTAAAATACTAACTATTTCTTAGTTTTTTACAATATTATCCACCTGGAGGTGGAGGTGGTGGAGGTGGGATTGGGCTGCCATCACCACAACAATCTTCTTCTGTAGCAGCTGGAGCATTGTCTGAAATTCCTTGAGGTGTACATGAATGAAATGCCATATTGAGGAAAACCGTAAATATTATTACATATATTTTTTTCATTTTGTTTATTATTAAATATTAGATAATAGTATAGCCGTCCGAATTATTCGGATGCTTTGTTGCTTAGCAACACATGATTACTTTTGCAGAGACGTCTCTCTGTTTGGGAAGTATGGAGGGCAGACGTAGAGAAGCATAATTACTTCCCAGAGACTAGGCAACTCTACATTGCCACTCCTGTGTAGAATTAAAATTCGTAACCCTTATTACGAGTAAGGTGCTTATTAATTCTGAAGCAAATGAAACAAGAATTAAATGGTTCACAAGGAAAAATTATGGAAGAGTTATGGAAAGATTTCTGCTAAATTTTTCCCTAAATAAACCAAAGAAAATGCCTAAATTTAAACAGTAATAAACCAAGCATTTAATGCATAAAATACTAATCATCCAAGCTTTTGAAAAGGCAGAATCCTCAAGAATAAAACTTGGGGAAAAGAAGCCTTCTCTGGTGAATTTAGCTGAAGATTTATCTAATTATATTTATAAAGAAGAGGGGTTTTCAATAGGTGAGCGTAGTTTTCGTGATTACCGAAATGAAGCTGAAAAACTAAAACATTTTGAAGAGGATATCAACATCAAGCAGTTTAAGGTTGTCGTAGGATTGTGCCATTATTTAGGCTGGTTAAGCTATGATGATTTTATATCCAAAAATAATTTAGGGGACGGCGATGATGGGGTTCAAAGTACAAAGGAAGAACTTGGCCCTAGTGTGTTTTTTGCAAAGCACAAAATCACTCTTATTGTTTCCTTCATATTGCTTTTAGGGTTCATAGCTTTTCAATCCATTAATAAGCAGCGATGGATGGTGTGGCAAGATGACCATTATATAGAAATTAGTTTCGATGCTAAAAAATACGATCTAGGTCAACTTAAATTATACAATGAGGATCGCATCAAAAATTTCAAAAAAATAACACCACAATGTGATATGGATTTTTTCGATTCGCAGGGACATGTAACTGTTTGGTATGGGAAAAACAATAAAAAAGAAGTGGAATACTTTACGGCTTTAGGGCTTCACCCTGAAACAGGAAAATCACTGGACCCCATTACTGTATACATGATTAGGAAGTATATATGTCCTGATTATTAGTCGAGTTATATCGTAATTTCCTATCAATTATAAACAAATCAAGTATGAAACGCTTTAGCCATCATATTTTGCTCGACCCTAGAAATTCCAATGTTCTCAGCTTCAGTTTTCCATGTTGAAACTACAGTTTGTACTTCATTTATTATTTGATTCATTTGTCCATCATCCAACCTAAAATAGACACCCACACTTTTTGCCAAATCATAGTCTAGGGCATTATTGTCTATGTCAATATTGAGTGCTAAACCTTCTTTATCAATAGAAGGGTTTAGGTCATAAGCTGGTGATAATATCCAACCTTGTGTCGTTAGAATAAATCCATGATTACGTAAATGATCATCTGTATTTGAAATGGCAATATTAAATACGATACGTTTCCACAATTGCTCTAGATTATCATTGACCATAGCCCCATGGTTTTGAATAAACTCAGCCAATTCCAAATAGCTTGCGGTATGGTCTCTAAGTGTCTCTTCATTATGCCCTGTCATGGTCATAGCGGAAGCGAAATGTATCCGCTCACCTTCTTCACGATCAAATCTTTTGGTAAAGAACGTGTTAAATCTTCCTGTTACTTTTTCAATCTTTGATGGTGCCATATGAATCCCTACTTTCAATGCCAATCGATACGCTAGATATTCCCATGCGGCTTTATCTATGGTATCATTTTTAGACGGAAATTTAGCGATCCATAAGTCTTTGTTTTCATCCAAAATATTTGCTTTAGGACGTGCGCCTCCCAAAGAAGATCCTGGGCCTAACAAAATTGCTAGGTTTTTTTTTGCATCCTCGTTGATCTCGTCATTTTCAAAATTCTTTGCTGCTTCTTGCAATTCACGGATAGATGACCAAGGCGGTGTTGGTGTTAGGTTATTATCATCTAAAAAAGGACCATTTATATCCGTTTTAAAGCGTAGTGCTCCCATACGGCTTTCATCATAAACGCCCAATAAATAATCTATTTCATATAATGTTTTTGCTCTTTCTCCTTTTATATTTGCTTGCTGTGCTTCCCTGCGTTTCATCAAGGTTCTCCCCCAAGTATCCGGCATACTGTCCAAAAACACACCAAAGTTTTCTTTTTTGTTTGGGTATTGTGGGCCCCCATAGAACTGTATATCCGGGTCAAGCAACATTTGGTGTTTGGATGCTATCCATGTTTTATCATACTCAAAACTAAAGGCCTTTTTACCTTTGGCATATAATGCAGAAAGAGTCCCTATTAATTGCGGTTCCTGCATGCCCTTCCAATGGGCGTATACGTATATGTCTAGTTTTCCAGTTGCCATATTATAATAATTCTAAATCCTGCAATTTCCTTCCAAATGCATCATCTGCAGCAAGCTTCAAAAAATCATCTTGCAAACCCAATACCCGCATGACATTGAAATAGGCTCCTATTGTCACACTTGGATTTCCTGTTTCGATCAGGTACAAAGTACTCCTAACAATATCTGCTCTTTCTGCAACTTGCTCTTGTGTCAGCTTCCTTCTTTTTCGGGCTAGCTTTATATTCTCTCCCATCTGTTTAAGCGTATCTTGGTGTTTAGGAAACAATATTTGTTTTCTCTTACTCATTATTTAAATGATTGTTATTTCATGCAAATATAACAATTATGATTGAAATAACAATCGTAAAATTTTTTATTCCAGAGTTAATGATGCATTTAGATCATTTTCGCTTATCCGTACTTGCCTTATCAAAGGCGATTAAATTAAACAACTCTCGCATTCTAGAACGAACCCGCTTCCCGTAACGATCTTCCAATTCCTCAGCGTTCAGATTGGTCGTCGCATGGGTTAATATCCCGTGTTGCAAAAACAACTCATAACGGGATAACATAATTTCACCCATCACGCTACAATCCTTCCCGTAATGCCTTCCCAGGGGTTCCACTCCCAAATCGTCAAAACAAAAAAATTGGGTCATTCCATAGTCCTCTATGGTTTTATAACCGATATGATTAAATCCAAATACGATATTCCGACAAGGCACAACCACATAAGGACGTTGGTGTGGTACTATGTACTTTAAAAGCCTCATAAGGCTTGTCTTCCCACATCCTACAGGGCCGGACAGCAAAATACCTTTGTGGATATCGATTCCCATTTTTTTGCAATTGACTTCATCTTTGATTATGTAATTACACAGTTTAAATAAAATCTCTCGATCCTCATCATAAATTTCAAAAGAGACTCCAAACATTAACTTCCCTTTTGCCTTAAGATAGACCAGTATATTATCAAAATCATACACCATCTGAAGTCCATTCAAAACTCCCAGCCTGTACTCTACAGATCCCTCCATGATGATATGTGGACTGTTGTGACTCATAAAGGCTCATCATAATTTTTATCCGAAGTGGTCTTTAAGTTGTCCTGATATGGGACACTTGAAGTTTGTTTTTCACTGTTTTGAGAATATTCAGCATTCCATTTTTTTAAATTTTTGCGTTTGTTTATGTTTTTATTGTTTTCTATAGTTTGTATATGTTTTATTATAGGTACCAATGCTTGTCCACCACTTGTCTCGATATTAGTACCGCTTGGGTGGATGCGACGGATGATAAGAACCATTAAAAGCGGATAATTTGAACCAGATCATTTACGGCTTTAAACTAATACAATACAATGAGTTATTGATAATTTAACTATGCTCACTTTTTTCCGCCGAAGGTGTTATTGTCTTGCCGTTTTTTGCAATCAGGAGTTCACTTTCACATTTTTTGCAGTTAATCACGCTTCTAAATCAATATCAAGTTTTTATGGCTGAGTAATAATTGCACTATGAGGGGGCTTTTTGTTCAAGTAACCAATCTTAATATGGTCAAGAAAAGTAAAACACCATTAGCTTGACATAAGTCATTTACATTATATAGAAACTTTTAGATCTATATTCATAAACGTAGTCAAAAATATTTAGAAAACTGTCGTTGAATATTCCACTGGTTTGCTAATTTTATATCAAGTATAATAGCCTATTAGTATATTTATGACTCCTAATCTTTTATATAAAAATCTTACTTTGAAAATTCCTTCAAATAAAGACCAGTTTTGTCTTATAGAATCAAAATTCAAATCCTTGTTTATTAAATTGCGTATTGGAGAAGTAGCCAATCATTTGGTTTTTATCAATAAAGGTGCCTTAAGATTGCATACAATTGACGATAAAGGGCATGAAAACATAATACTATTAGAAATCGAGGACTACTCTGTATGTCAAACTTATATAGCTTTTTAAGTAGAACTCCTTCAACAATGGCTATAGCATTCTTTTCATTTTTTCTTGATATAAATCAAACCAATTGCTTAACCCTGATTAAAAACATTAAATATTTTCTGGCCTATTTTTGTACTAGAAAATCAAATCCCTTAACAAGCAAAAAATTGTTAAGATGATAGAAATTAACTTTAAGTATTATCAAGTTAAATTTTATTGAAAATGAAAAACAAAGTAACAAATTTATTTTTTTGAGCAAATCTATTATTATTGATTATCACATTTTCATCATGTAACTATCATATTTTTAAACATTCCATTATAAAGAGTGCTTTGTTCTAAAATTCTCTTAGGAATTCCACAGTTATTTCCCTTACTTTCACACTTATTTGAATCTCATTCTGAAAGGTTCAATTTGTGGCATAGGCCGATATTTGCTTGCTAGCAGTTATCTGTTACCCAAGCATAAATAGATTCTAAATTATTTATTTACTAAATAAAGAGAAATTTTTAAACCAATTAGTCAATAATTCACACCTAAAATTATCATAAAATAAATTATTGTGTCATTTTTTTTTGATTTGATATTTTTTTTATATAAGTTTGGTTTACCAATTTGGTTTACCAATTTGGTAAACCAATAAAATTATTTAATTATAAGTATAAAATTCGAACCGTAAAATACATTTAAAGGTATTTTTAAAAAACAATGAAACTTAGATTAGTTTTATTTTAGCTCGTATAAACATTGAGAATTAATAGCAAATAACAAACTGAAGAACTTTAATATCATGAAATTAAAATTTATTTATCTACTACTATTTCTAGGTAGTTTTCTAGCCAACTCTCAAAACTACACCTACACATTAAAAGGTAAAGTAGTTTCTCAGGTGGATTCTATGCCTGTTATTGGAGCTAATATCTTTATTAGCACTAAAAACCAAGGGACAACAACAGACTTTGATGGCAATTTCACTCTTTCCGTCTCAAACGATGATGTAGTAACTATATCTTATGTTGGTTTTATTTCACAAACAGTAATAATTAATGGGCAAAACAATCTAATAATTAATTTACAAGAAGACACGGCTAAACTAGATGAGATAGTAGTTGTAGCCTATGGAACGCAAAAAAAATCGAGTTTAACTGGTGCTGTTTCAAGTTTAAATAATAAAAATTTAGATGAATTACCTTATAGTAGAATTGACCAAGGATTGCAAGGTAAAATTGCTGGTGTTCAAATTCAAAACATTTCTTCTGAAATTGGAGAATCTCCGCAAATTACTATTAGAGGTTTGAGTTCTATTAGTGCTAACAGTTCCCCATTAATTGTAGTTGATGGTTTTCCAATTGCCGATGCTTTAGAATTTATAAATCCAAGTTCAATAAAATCAATTGAAGTTTTAAAAGATGCTAGTTCAACTGCACTATATGGATCAAGAGGTGCCAATGGGGTGATTTTAATAACAACAAAAAATGGGAGTTTAATTCCAAAATATAGTTTTAAAAGTTATACAGGATTTAAACGTGCATACAAACAAATTGATGCACTCGATGGCTTTGAATATACAGATATGCTTCTTAATGAAAGACAAACAATAGAAAATTTTGAAGCAGCTCAAAATGGAACTACGCCAAGGCTATTAACTTATACAGACAGAGAAAGAGCTCAACGTATAATAGCCACAGAAACTGGTGGAACCAATTGGTCAGAAGAAGCTCAACGTAGTTTTGCACAAATTAACAACTATCAATTAGACATCTCAGGTGGGAACACAAATACAAAATATTATATTTCAACCCAATTTATAGAAGATGAAGGCCTTTTAAAGGACAATTATAACAACAAACTGAACTTTCAAGGCAGGTTATCTACACAATTATCAGATAAATTTGAGATCGGCTTTAACTTTCGTCCATCCTTTTCAAGATTAAGACGTTCAACCGTTCCCTTTTCTGATTTTTCAAGAGCCCTGCAATGGGGACCTGTAAGACATAATGAATTTACCTCGGCAGTAACTGGTCAGCCCATAGGTTCTTATTCCCACCCAAGGCATTATAACAATACAACTTATAGCTATATTGATGATGAAGGTGTCGAGCAAACTTTCACAGTAAGCTCTCTTTGGGGTTCAAGCAATAATAATCCCATTGCAAGAATGGAAAATGAAAACAGAACACGTTATGATTATAGAGTTGTTGCTGATGGTTTTGCTAACTGGAAAATTTCAAAAAACCTTACGTATAAAGCCACTTTTGGAGGTTATTTCCAACTAAGGGATTATGAAATATTTAGAAACTCACAAGCAAGATATACAGGAGAATCTTATGGTTATAATTTAACTAATTTAAGCAACAAATTTATAACGGAGCATACTTTAAATTACAGATGGAAAAAGAAAAATCATAATGTTAATGCACTTATAGGTGCGACCTATGAGTACTCTGCTTTTAAAAATTCGGCTATTGAAGGCACTCAATTCCCAACAGATTTAATAGAAACCTTAAATGCTGCTACTGTAATAAATGCAGATGGAACTTATACCGCCAAAGAAGAAATTTCATTAGCTTCATTTTTATCTAGAGTAAATTATGACTACAAAGGTAAATATTTATTGTCTTTAGCAGCTCGATATGATGGTTCTTCTTTATTTGGTCCAGATAATAAATATGGCTTTTTTCCATCGGCATCCATTGGATGGAATGTACACAAAGAAAATTTTTGGGAAGACAATATTAGTTTTATTAATCAATTCAAAATCCGTTCTAGCTTTGGATTAACTGGAAATAACAATATAGAAAATTATGCGTTTTCAAATCTACTTTTCCCATCTAACTATTCTTTAGGCGAAAGTGGAGGAACAGTAAATTCTGGGCTTTCAGAAAATGGTTTAACACTTGGAAATAGTTCTATTAGCTGGGAACAAACAAAACAATACGATACTGGAATTGATCTAGATTTCTTTAAAAGCAAACTGTCTCTAACAGCAGATTATTATTATTCTGTAACTGACAAACTATTGCTTCAACAAAACGTATCGTACATAACAGGTCATGACAATTATTGGAACAACATAGGTAAAATACAAAATCAAGGTGTTGAGCTTGTATTAAATGCAAACTTAGGCAATGATAATTTCTCATGGGATGGAAGTATTAATTTCTCAAAAAACAAAAACAAACTTATATCGTTAGGTGGAGAACAACAATTCATAAATCAAGGAGAACGTAACGAACAATACATCTCAAGAGTTGGTGAAGAAGCCATTCAGTTTTTTGGCTATAAAATGATTGACGTTTGGCAAAATACAGAGGAGTTAAGTACTTTACCACATTCTTCTGAAGACGCAGTAGGTGGAATTAGAGTAGCAGACATAAACAATGATGGAATTATTGATGCTGATGACAGAACAACTTTAGGAAGTCCTTTTCCAGATTTTACTTGGGGTTTCAGTAATACTTTTAAATATAAAGGATTTGACCTATTCTTCTTATTGCAAGGTTCGCAAGGAGGTGAAGTGTTTTATGGTGACGGATATTATACGGAGCCAAGATATTTACATAAGGATTTTGTATCTGGATGGTGGTTTAACGAAAACTTTCCTGCAACAAAACCAAGAGAAAAACTTGGCAGGGACTGGGTGTTAACCGATTATTTAATACAAGATGCCTCATATATCTCCTTAAGAGAAGTCATTATAGGGTATTCCATTCCAAAAAGGTTTTTAGAGAAAACAAAACTGGAAAAAGTCAGACTGTTTGCTTCAGCTCAAAATTTACTTTATCTAATGTCAAGTAATTACTATGGATTAAATCCAGAGGGTTTAACTACAAGCGGAGTTTATAGTTCGCCTTTAATTTCAGGCTATCAACGTGGAGCATATCCAATTCAACAACAATTCACTATAGGATTAGACATCAATTTTTAAAAAATATAGACGATGAAGACATTTTTCAAACAAATAATTCTTACAATTTCAATACTTGCTTTTTGTGTTTCGTGCACTAATGAGCTTAATCTAGACCCAATATCTGATATTAGTGCTAATGAATTTTACAAAAACACAAATGAAATTAATCTTGCAGTTGTAGGAATTTATAATTCCATGCAGAACATGCTAGACAAAGAATGGGTGTTAACAGAACTCAGATCTGATAATACCTACATGAGCCCTCGTAATAGTGAAACAGCAAATGTACCATATAGACAAGTAGATAGATTTGTGCTAACATCTCAAAATATTTATGTTGAAGATTATTGGAGAGCTTGTTACAGAACAATATCATTAGCCAACAATGTTATAACTCAAATTGATGTTGTTGACGATATAGATTTAGCCAACAAATATGAAGCAGAAGCACGCTTTTTAAGAGCACATGCTTATTTTAATTTGGTTCGCCTTTGGGGTGGAGTATTTATAGTTGACCATCCTATTTCTGGAGCAGAAGCAAAAGAGATTGATAGAAGCAGTGTAGAAGATGTATATGATTTTATATTGACAGATTTACAATTTGCTTCAAACAACTTGCCAAATACTGCAAACGGAATGGAACTTGGACGATTAACCAAATGGGCTGCTAAAACAGAACTGGGAAAAGCCTATTTAACTATTGGAGGAACAACAAATTTAACTAAAGCAAAAACGGTGCTTAGTGAAATTGTTTATAACAGTCCTTTTGATTATTTAAATTCATATGCAGATGTTTTTGATATTGGAAATGAGTATAACAATGAAATTTTATTTGCAGTAAGATATCAAACAGGAAGTGTTGGCCTTGGATCTCCTTTTGCAAATTATTTTTCACCGCTTCAAAGCGATAATTATGTAGTAACTGGAAGTGGAGATCATTTAAATGTCCCAGCAACCAGTATGTCTGAAGCCTACCCTTTTGGAGATAAACGTAAAAATGTTTCTATGGCTGATAACTGGATAGGGTTCCAAGGACAAGTCAATGAATTTAGATATGTTAAAAAATATAATTCAGATTTTGTTACTGTTGATGACGCAGGAAACGATTGGCCAATAATAAGATTTACTGATGCCATGTTGCTTTTAGCTGAAGCTATTAATGAAAGTTCAGGTCCAAACTCTGAGGCCATGGAATTAATAAATAATGTGCATGAACGTGCAGGTCTTACCACATATACATCGGCTGAAATTGGAACTTATTTTGATTTTAAATTGGCATTGGAATTAGAAAGAAAACTAGAGTTTGCTTTTGAAAATCAACGCTGGTTTGATTTATTGAGAACAGGAAGAGCTGTTACTGTTATGAACACTCAATTTGCAACGGAAGACCAATATAATGATCCCAACAGACCTCAGTTTAACACAAACCCAATAGAAGAGTTTCAGTTGCTATTACCAATTCCTCAATATGAAATTGATTTAAACCCAAGTATAGCCCAAAACATTGGTTATTAATATGAAACGTATTTATTTAGTTTTAACGGTTTTTTTGTTTACTGCATTGGTCAATGCTAACGAAATTCTTGTACAAACCCAAGAAGAGTTAAAAACGGCATTAAAAAAAGTGTCTCCAGGTGATACTATTATTTTAGCAGATAGAATTTGGACTGACCTAAAAATTGATTTTATTTCTCAAGGAACTGCAGATAAGCCAATTATTTTAAAAGCTCAAACACCAGGAAATGTTATTTTAAACGGAACGTCTAGAATTATTATTTCCGGCAAGTATTTAACAGTGGATGGACTGTGGTTTAAAGAAGGTAATACTATCGACAAATCTGTTATTGTTTTCAGAAAAAACGATGATGAATTAGCATCTTCCTGCAGGGTTACCAATTGTGCCATTACTGATTATAACCCTGTCGATAGAGCTTCGCAATATCAATGGATAGAGTTGTGGGGGAAAAATAACAGAGTTGACCACTGTACTTTTTACGGTAAAACCAACCAAGGACCTGTTTTAATAGTTGGCTTGAGAGGGAATGCTGAAAACCTAGAAAACAATCATCGTATTGATAACAATTACTTTGGTTATAGACCACCGTTAGGTTCAAACGGAGGAGAGACCATTAGAATTGGCACTAGCCATTCTTCTATGGAATCATCAAAGACAATTGTCGAAAATAATTTGTTTGAAAAATGCAATGGTGAGGTTGAAATTATTTCCAGCAAATCTTGTGATAACATTTATAGAAATAATCTTTTTTTAGAAAGTGAAGGCATTTTAACATTACGTCATGGAAACAGATGCTTAGTAGAAGGAAATGTTTTCTTTGGAAACAACAAACCACATACTGGGGGCATAAGAATTATCAATGAAGGCCATATCGTTCAAAACAATTTAATGATTGGTCTAAAAGGCGACGGGTTTAGAGCTCCATTGGTTATCATGAATGGCGTTCCTAATGGACCTGTAAACAGATACAATCAAGTAAAAGATGTTGTTATTCAAAACAATACTTTTATAAATTGTAGCTCAATAGGTTTGTGCGAAGGAAGTGATTCAGAGCGTTCTGCAACTCCAGTAAATACAGTATTTGCAAATAATCTATTTTATGGAACCGATACTATTGATTTATTAAATATATCTGATGATATTTCAGAGATAACTTTTTCTGGGAACAAAGTACAAGGAGGATTTCAATTTAGCACACAAGGTTTTGAAAAAATAAATTTAGCTTGGGAAAATCTTGAATCTTATCCAATCCCTTCACTAAACAGCGACTCCTTGTTAACTACCAAAGCCACTTACAGACCTGTAAGAACAGACCTAACGGGAACAGTAAGAACAAAAGTGAGGGTTGGTGCAATAATCCCAGGAAACAAAAAATTACCTGAAGCTTTAAGTATTAATCCCGGTGTTAATTGGAAACTAGAAAAACCTTCTGAAACTAAAACTACAAAAACAGAAAATTACAAAATTGTTAAAGTTGCTCCTACAGAAGATGCTTTGGTCAATGCAATAAAAAAAGCAAAAGATTATACGATTTTAGAATTAACAGATGGAACTTACGAAGTTAGCAGAGGTATGTCAATAACTACCAATCTTATAATTAGTGGTACAGGAAGCAAAAAAACTTCAATTAAAATAAGTGAAAATGTAGAAAAAAGCCCAAGCTATCTCTTTAAAATTAACGAAGGGGCTTCACTTGTTCTACATGGAATAGAGCTAGATGGCACTAGTTCTGATGCATTAAATTATGCCATTATATCTCAAAATACACCTACATCTAAAGCTTACAAATTAAAATTAGATGATATATATGCTCATGGTTTTACAAATGAAGGCAGTGCCATATTTAAAGCCTATAAAGGAACATTTGCAGATTCTATTCAAATTTTAAACTCACGTTTCGAAAAAAACTCAAGAGGCTTAAATCTTAGCTACGAAAAAGACGATTTAGGCAAATACAATGCAGAAGTTATTGATATTCAAAACACCGTTTTTAAAGACATCAAACAATTTGCTGTTTACTATTACAGAGGTGGCAATGATGAATCTACTCTTGGTGGACAGTTAAATATTAATCATTGTATTTTTTATAATGTTGACAATAATGAAAAAGGACGAGCACTTAGAACCAATGGAATCGTTTATATAAACATTGCCAATTCTATTTTTGCAGAAAGCCCTCTTACTAAATATTCAGCGGCTCTTACTGGAAATAAAAATTCTGTTTTTAATACCGTAGTATTCAATGCTGGTGAATTAAAAATTTCTAGTTCGGCAAATTCTAAATCAGTCTTGAGTTCAAATCCACATTGGTACGATACGAAAACTTTCAAATTAAAGGATAATTCTACTCTAAAAAATGCCGCTACGGATGGTAAAGATATAGGACTAATAAATCAATCTAATTAATTGAAAAAAGCAAAACAAATGAAAACAAAAGGAATACAATTTTTAGCAAGTTTAATGATATTATTTTCATTAGCTCAAATATTTATAGCCTGTAATGCTGATACAGAAGTAGATAAAACCGTAGATGAGATTTTGTCGGCACAACCTACAATTGAATCTATTTCATCAAGTTCAGCAGATATTCTATCAAAAGTAACAATCACTGGAACTTTTTTAAATTTTGCCGAAAAAGCATTCATAGGTGATGTTGAATGCCAAATAACCCAACGTGTCAATGGAAAAACTTTAGAAATAAAAGTAGCTGCTAATGCTACCTCAGGTGTTATAAAAATTGTTACTTCTGCAGGTAAAGAGGCTATTTCTTCAGAAACTTTAACAGTAACATACCCTACTCCTATTGTAACCTCAACGTTTCCTTCAAGCGCATTGGTTAATGAAAACATTACAATTGAAGGAAGCAATTTAAGCAGTATTACAAGAATTTCATTTGGAGACACAGAAGCCATTATACAGTTTCAAGAAGACCAAGCCATAGTTGTAAGTGTACCAAACAATGAAAATTCTCCAGTAGAAGTTAACTACTATTACAACTCAACAAGTGGGGAGGTTGCCCAATTATTAGGCAGTAATTTCAATATTCTTATACCTACCCCTATTATTAGTTCATGGCCTGAATTAATGAATAGAGATGGCGAAGTGACCATTGTAGGAACAGACATGAACCTCATAACAGGAATTACAGTTGGAGGTCAGTTAGTTACACTAAATACAGCGTCTTCAACTTCAATAAGCTTTAATATTCCTTCTAGCGTATCAACAGGCTATCAAGATATTGTAGTAAGTTATGGAACTTCTGGCCAATTAACACATCCTTCTGTTCCTTACATAAATGGTCAGTTTGAAAGCTATATTGAATTTGATTCCTATCCAGCAGACGTATTTGTTATTGATTACTCAAAAGATCCATTAGCAACGCAACAAATTAATAACGTAGTGGAGCAACCACCTTTTCCTGGAAATTCATATTACAATCTAATTATGAATACACCAACAGGTAGCACAATTGCGAGAATGAGACTTCAAAGTGTTACTACTAATGACACATGGCCAAATATGATTGACGCAGGAAATTTTGGAGATAATCCTGTATTGCATTTTTGGATGAATACAGAAAACACAGAACCTATTTTAAAAATATACATTGGAGGAACGGCATCGGCAAACAGAAGACAGCTTTCAGGTTCTGATATAAATACTGGAGACCAATGGAAATTATTTGCAGTACGCTTAAAAGGATTTATTCCTACCATATCATCTGTAGGGTCAACTTTTGAAATCAGATTCAACACAGGTTCTGGAGCGGCTGTCCCTTTAAAAGTAAACATGGATTGGATTATAGTAACAGACTCTGTCCTTACAGAGTTTGGAGCGGTTGATGTAACCGATGCATTTGGTGCTGCAGGATAATTTCAATTCAAAAAAATTAATTAAACCCAATAAAACATAAATAATAAAAACAATGAAATTAAAAGGAAAAGTAGCTGTGGTCACAGGAGGAGGACGTGATATAGGAAGAGCAGTTTGTGTAAAATTAGCTAAAGAAGGAGCTAAAGTTGTTGTAAACTATTTTGACAGTGAAGAACATGGTGCAGAAACCATTAGGCAAATTAAAGCTGTTGGTGGTGAAGGCATTGCAGTATATGCAGATGTTACCAAACAATCAGACATCGATAATCTAGTAGCAAAAACCCAAGAAGCCTTTGGAAGTAAAGTTAACATATTAGTAAATGTAGCAGGTGGCCTTTTCGGTCGTAAAACAATTGATGAAGTTGATGAAAAATTCTATGATTTAATCATGGATGTCAATTTTAAATCTGTGGTTTTTGTAACCAAAGCATTCAAACCTTTAATGGATAAAGGAAGTGCTATTGTAAATTTTGCATCTCAAGCAGGAAGAGATGGTGGTGGCCCTGGAGCATTTTTATATGCTGCATCAAAAGGAGCTGTATCAACTTTTACAAGAGGTCTAGCAAAGGAACTTGGTCCACAAGGCATACGTGTTAATGCTTTAAACCCGGGAATGATTGCAACCAAGTTCCATGACGATTTCACTAAAGATCAAGTGAGAATTAATGTTGCCAATGCAACTCCGTTGAGAAGAGAAGGAACCGCGGAAGAAGTGGCTGATTTAGTGGCTTATTTAGCATCAGAAGAAGCCTCCTTCTTAACCGGAAACAATATTGATATTAATGGTGGTTTAGCTTTTAGTTAATAGTTCGTTTATGTTTTTAAAAAGTTTCATTATAAGTTGCTTCTTTGTATCATTCATTGTGGATGCTCAAATAAAAGTACCTCATTTTTTTTCCAATCATATGGTCTTACAACAAAATGAGCCAATAACTATTTATGGCTTGGCAAGTGTTGGTGAAAAGATTGAGGCATCATTTCTTAATGAAACACTTAATACCCAAGCAGATTCTAATGGAAATTGGTCAGTAACTTTCAAAGCAGCCAAAGCAGGAGGCCCATTTGAAGTGACTCTAAAGGGAAATAATACGATTACTTTTTCTGATGTTTTTGTTGGTGAAGTTTGGTTTTGTTCAGGTCAATCCAATATGGGGTGGAGACTAGAAAATTCATTAAATGGGCAGGAAGAATTGATCAATGCCAATTATGAAAAAATAAAGCTTTTCAATGTACCACGTTACATGAGCCACACAAAAGAAAACAACATTTCAAAAAGCACATGGGAAACCTGTACTTCTAAAAATGCTGAAGGGTTTTCGGCAGTTGCTTATTTTTTTGGAAGAAGTTTATACGAAAAGTACCAAGTTCCTATAGGTTTAATAAACTCTTCTTGGGGAGGCACTAATATTGAAGCATGGATGGATACATCCTTATTTAAAAATAATCCAAAACATTTAGAAACCATATCTAAAATGAAAACTTTAGATATGGTTAACCTAATAAAAGAGTATAGTAGAGCTAATAAAAATTACGGAAAATATTTAGATAAAGAAGATTTAGGAACTAAATCACATTGGGAAACATTGAAGACTGATTATAGTAATTGGGAAACATTCAAACTTCCTTCATTGTGGAGAGATACAGATTTAAATCAAACATATGGTGTAGTTTGGGTTACTAAAGAAATTAATTTAGAAGATTCAGAAATCTCATCAGACATACAATTAAGCATTGGTAGAATTGATAATGAAGATATTACATATATCAATGGTCAACTTGTAGGCGAATCGACCAATAAGGATTTAGACAGAATGTATAGTGTTCCTAAAAATTTACTTAAAGCAGGATCAAATAGAATAACAATTAGAACAAAAAATCTTGGTGATTTAGGTGGTTTTAGAGGTGCAGAAAGTGATTTATATCTTAAAACCAAAAATAGGAAACTCTCATTAATAGGCAATTGGCATTATAAAATTGGTACTCCCAATATTGATGAACCACCAGTTCGTGAACATCCAAAAAACTACCCCTCTTCCCTATTTAACAGCATGGTTCATCCTTTTTATGGATATAATATTAAAGGCATTATCTGGTACCAAGGTGAATCAAACACCAATAACCCAGAAGAATATGCAACCTTTTTTCCTGAAATGATCAATAATTGGAGAAAAGGTTGGAACAAAGAAGTTCCTTTTTTATTTGTTCAGTTGGCCAATTATGCTAATCAAGGCAACAAGGAAGCTGCAATTAGAGAAGCGCAGACTTCAGCTTTAAAACTACCAAAAACAGCAATGGTTGTAACTATGGATATTGGTGAAGATGCTAACGTTCATTTTCCAAACAAACAAGAAGTAGGCAAAAGACTAGCAATGGCTGCTCAAAATATTGCTTATGGAGATAAAATTTCCAAAAGTGGACCCATGGTTAAAAAAATAAAAATCAAAAAATATAAAATCACAATAACCTTTGACAAACAATTGGTTATTAAAGGTGAGGCACAAAATATAAATGGTTTTTTAATTTCAGATGATAAAGAAAACTTCACAAAAGCAACAGCAAGCCTCATTAATAAAACAACCATAGAAGTTTCTTCTAAAACCATAAACAACCCTAAATATGTTCGCTATTTATGGGAAGATGCACCTGGAAAAGTAATGATTTACAATTCTGCAAATTTACCGGCACCTCCATTTAGAACGGACAAATAAAACAATTGATGGAACCAAACACTACATATCAAAATAGTTTTAGAAGTAAGCTACTTTTCATCTTAACCTTTTGCATAACAATGCTCAACTTTTCCTGTTCAAAAAACATTGAAATTGTTGCTGATGATATTATTATTGAAAATCCAATTGATAGTACTAAAAATCAAACAACAGAATATGCAGATATTGATTTTTCACATTGGAAAATCACGTTACCTGTAGATTTAAATAATGATGGTAAACCGGATGAATTCCAGCCCTCATCATTAATCAATTTTGGTTATCAAACTGAAGAAAAACTAAAATCTTTCATGTATGATGATACAACAGATACTTCCATCGTTTTTTATACTTACCCAGCTGGTGCAACTACTGCGAACAGTAAATATCCAAGAACGGAATTACGTGAACAACAAACCCCATGTAACAATTACAATAATTGGACACTTGCAGAAGGTGGCCAACTTGAAGGAACATTAAAAGTAGGATCAATCTCAAAAGACAATACAAGCAATAGAACATATAACAAAACAATTGTAATGCAAATTCATGGTGTGATATCTCAAGAAGATATGGCCAAATATGGTTTTGACAGTAATAGTGCGCCACCACTTTTAAAAATGGTGTGGGACGAAGGTTATATTAAAGCTTATAAAAAAACATTAATTAACGAATCTACTTCTGGATTGGATTTGTACGATGATAGCTCATCAACTTGGACAGACATTAGCTATGATTTTGGCTTTGTTGGTTTTGAAAGTTTTAGCATAAAAATTATTGCAGAAGCAGGAAAATTAACGATTACTTCAAATAATAAAATTCATGTTTTTGAAGACACCAGTTTACAGAAATGGCCATTTGAAAATTACTTTAAAGCAGGAAATTATCTAACTGCCACAAATAATGATGCCTTTGCTTACATCAAATACTATCAATTAGAAGTCTCACATTAATAAATAATCTATATGAAAAAACTCGTCTTTTTAATCCTAACTTCAATCTCTTTATCAAGTGAAATATTTAGTCAAGAGGCATATAAGCCAGTTTCTTTCCCTAAAGATTATCAAGCTCAAATTGATGTTATCTATACCAAAATAAACGGTTGGGATGGTCGCATGGATTTATATACCAATCCAAAATCTGAGACACCTACTCCAATAGTTATCAATATTCACGGTGGAGGATGGAACCATGGTGTCAAAGAGACTCAAACAGGATATGGTTCATTCTTTAAAAATGGTTTTGCTGTAGCTAATGTAGAATATCGTTTGGTTGATGTAGCTCCAGCTCCAGCAGCTATTGAAGATGTCCGCTGTGCATTAATTTACATATACACACATTCCAAAGAATTAAATATCGATACAAATAAAATTGTTGTTATGGGCGGATCTTCAGGAGGTCATTTAGCTTTAATGGCTGGATTATTGGGAAATGACAAAAAATTTGACAACAACTGCAAATATGATGGTGAAATAAAAGTAGCTGCTATTATAGACAAATATGGTGTTACAGATTTAGTGCCACTAAACAAATGGGGTTCGGCCAAACGCTGGTTAGGAAAAGGGGTTGGCAACCAGCAATTCACAGAATCAGTATCTCCATTATACTATGTTACAAAAAACAGCCCTCCAATATACATTGTTCATGGCGATGCTGACCCAACTGTACCTTATGAACAGTCTGTTGCTTTGTATGAAAAATTAAAAACGAACGGAGTAAAAACTAAAATGCTAACCATAAAAGGTGGTGTCCATGGAAAATTTACCAAAGAAGAGAGCAGTAAATTTAGCCAAGATATGTGGTCCTTTTTAAACGAACTAGGACTTAAATAATAATTCATATTAACTAATAAAAACTACTAAACTATGAAAACAAAATTACTATTAACAGCTCTTATGCTAATTTCCTTTGTGACTTGGTCACAAACCACAGTCGCAATTCCAGATGATGTTTTTGAAGCCTACCTAGAGACAACTTTTGCCTCAAACATTGTACCTGACGGAAGCACTACTGATGGCTCCATAACATTTACAGACATCACTTTAATTACAGATATTGATTTACCTACTGCAGGTGTAACTACTGTCACTGATTTAACCAGTGTTAACCAATTTTCAAAATTGAAAAACTTTTATTGTAATGGCAATGATATAACTGGAACATTGGATCTTTCTGGCTTATCTTATTTAACAAATTTCTCATGTTTTGATAATCCTAACCTAACAGAAATAAACTTCACAGGGTGCAAAAATTTATATAACTTAAAGGCATATAGCTGTAGTTTAACGAGTATAGATCTTTCAGTAACTACTTTAAATGCAGGATCAAACCCTGCGAGATTAAGATTTGTTGATGTAAATACCAATAACCTAACAAATGTTAACATTTCAGATAACACAGGTTTATATAAATTAGACGTTTACGAAAATGCCGCACTCACAAGCATAGACATTTCAAATTTAACATTATTAACAACTTTAAGGTTTCAAAAATGCGATATTACTGGAGATATTGATGTATCTAAAAATTCTTTATTGGAAACACTTGGAGCATATGATAACGACAACTTAACGAGCATAGATTTAGGATCAATAAAATATACAAATTTCGTTTACTTTAAAACGAGCTCAAGTGATCATTTAAGTTGTATTTATACTGACAATCCTTCCCATTTTGAAATTGGAGGTCTCTTAGAAACAGCCATTGGTACAAACTACTCTGTTGATGCACACACAAATTTTGTTGTTAATGCTGAAGCCTGTGCTCTTTTATCTAGTGAAAAATTTAAAACAGGAAGCGTTAATATTTTTCCAAATCCTTCAAACAGCAAAGTTTATGTTTCAATTACAACAAGTGCTTCATACAGTATTTTTAATATAAACGGACAATCACTTAAAAAAGGACAATTATCCATAGGAAAGAATACTATAAATATTGATAATCTATCTAACGGATTATACTTTTTAAATATTATAACAAAAGAAGGAAGTTCAATATCACAAAAATTAATAAAACAATAATTTTTAGAAGCACATATGCTTAAATAATAAGCTGTAACCGTTAAACTTTGCTAAATGACAACAACAAAAACAAGGGAAATAATGAAACTTATTTATACAATATTTTTATTTATATCATCTTGCTGGATTGGCTATGCTCAGCTCAATTTAACAGCAAGCACACCTCCTTTTGATTTAGTTAATGGTGGAGACCAATTTTATAAGGACATCCCATACGGGAATGATTTAGCAAACACCAATTTGGATATTTTCGTGCCAGAATCTCAAACGCCTTCTGCCCTGCTTTTAATTATTCATGGTGGAGGCTTTATAAATGGTGATAAAGCAGATGTTTATGAAAACGTATTTTATAATGGATTGATAAATGATCTTTTGTCAAGAAATATTGCCGTAGCAACAATCAATTATTACTTGGTAACAGAAAATGATACAAATGGAATTTTAAGATCTCTAAACGATAGCAAAAGAGCTTTACAGTTTATTAGATATTATGCTTCTGAACTAAACATTGACAAAACAAATGTAGCCATATATGGAACATCTGCTGGTGCAGCAACAGCCTTATGGATTGCTTTAAGAGACGATATGGCTGATTCAGGAAATACAGACCCTGTTTTAAAAGAATCAACAAGAGTTAATGGCCTTGTTTGTGGCTCCCCTCAGGCAAATTACGATTGTTTGGAATGGCATAACAATGTGTTTTCAGAATACATAGATGATGGTTTTAGTTATGAAACTGTTAAAAACATATTAGGCGAATCTAGATTGTTTAATTATTACGGTGTTAGTAATGAAACAGAATTGTTCTCAGCCGAAACCCAATCATATAGAAATGAGGTTAACATGCTGTCTTTTATGACAAGTGATGACCCCGAAATGTACATTACATCTTCAGTTGCATACACATTCCCTACCAATAGTTCAGAATTATATCACCATCCATTACACGCAAATACGCTAAGAGAAAAAGCCATAGAATTAGGAATTCCTGGAGTGTATTATATTCCAAATATGGGAATTGATACCAGAAACAGTGAAAGTACTGGAGAGTTCATTATTAGAAAAATAGGAAAAGAATTGTACCCCCCAGCTGTTATTTTAGGAATTGGCTCAAATTATTGGAAAATAAATAGCTTTAATGGTATGCCAGGAGATTCAGCCGTTTATTATGACGACATTACTGATGTTGATGGAATCATTTTACAAGAATATGAAGATACCAACTACTTTTACACAGATGGACAATGGGTATATTTTAAATGTTTTGTAGGGTTAGAAGCTTCTGAAAGCTCAGGAAATCCAAGAGTTGAGCTAAGAGAAATGAATAAAGAAAACCCGGCCAGTTGGGATGGTTCCGACGGAAAGCATACCATGCAATGGACAGTAAAAGTTGATCAATTACCTGATAGCAAAGATGGCGGAGATTCTGGAACTATTTGCATTGGTCAAATTCATGGTCCTCAAACAAATAATGACAACGTAAATATTGATGATGTTATTCGAGTACAAATAGATGGTGATGCCAATCAAACCTCAGGTGATGTAAGATTAAAAATTAGTGGTTATTTGCCTGACTCCGCAAATGGAGGAAGTGTTTATATAGACAATGGCTTTCAATTAGGCAATTCATATACTTTTAAATTAGAATATTATAAAGGTAAAGTAACGCTGTTCCAAATAGAAAATAGTGTTGAAACAAGCATCTATTCTGAACAAATGAACACTGCTACAAATGGTAATTATTTTAAAATAGGTAATTATTTGCAATCTGTACAGGGAATGAGTTTTGATGGTGATTATGGTTTGGTTGGTATTAAAAATTTAAGTGTGGCTCATGATTATTTTGAGGGAAGTATTTATATACCAGATGATGCCTTTGAGGCATATTTAGAAGCTGAATTTGCCGACAATATTATTCCAGATGGTAGTAGCACAGATGAATACATTACATTTAATGATATTACTGCAATTACAGACATAGATTTTAATTTCCCTAATGTAGCACCATTTACTACTTCGGTTAAAGACCTAACGGGCATTAAGTCTTTTACGGCTTTAAGATATCTTATAGCCAGAAACAATGATATTACTGGAGATGTTGATCTATCTGGGTTATCAAGTTTATCAAAAATTTATATAGATGAGAATCCAAACTTAACAGGGCTCAATTTTACTGGTTGCTCTAGTTTACAACAAGTAAAGGCAAGTAAATGTAATCTGACCAATTTAGACCTTTCTATTGCAACTTTAAACACATCAAACGCCGATGAATTAACCGATGTTGATGTTGATACCAATAATTTAACCGAACTTAATATTTCAGGACATACAGGTATCGAGTATTTAGATTTTGGAACCAATGCTAACGTAACCAGTATTGATATTTCATTGCTAACAAAGTTAACCCTCCTACGTTTTCAGAAATGTGATATCTCAGGAGATCTTGATGTGTCTGCGAATTTATCATTAGGATCATTAGCAGCTTATGATAATGACAAGTTAACCAGCATTGACTTAGGAGCTATACCCTATTCAAATTTTACATATTTTAAAACAAATTCTAGTAGCTTATTAAGTTGCATTTATACAGATACACCATCAGATTTCGAAATTGGAGGATCTTTACAAACTGCCATTGGAAGTTCATATTACGTCGATGATTATACAAATTTTGTTTTAGATGAATCAGCTTGTAATACTTTATCTAATAAGAGTTTTAAAAAATTAGGTATTAATATATACCCAAATCCTTCATTTGAGAAAATTTTTATTTCTACATCTGAAAAAGCTTCTTATAAACTTATCACAATACATGGTCAAACCTGTAAAGAGGGCAGACTTAACACTGGCGACAACGACATAAACATAACAAGCCTGTCCAAAGGTTTATATTTTTTAAATATAACGGTTGATAAAGGGGAAACATTGATTAAAAAACTAATCAAACAATAAGAGAATACTACTAATTGCATACAGAAATTTTAAAAATTTCTGTATGCTTTTTTAAAATCATACCATGAATATTAAATCATTTTACACTATTACTTTAATATCATTTTTAACACTTGTATCAAGGGCACAAACTTATGTTACCAGTGATACTGATTTACAAAATAAAGTAAATGCAGCTACTCCTGGTGAGGTTTTTATAGTTCCAAACGGATCATACAGTGATTTCTATGCGAGCTTTACAAAAATCACAACAGAAGAAAACCCAATTACAATAAAAGCTGAAACCGTAGGTGGTGTTACTTTAACAGGTGACTCACATTTTGTTTTTAAAAAATCCGCTCATATTATTTTAGAAGGTTTTGTTTTTAATTGCACAAGTAATAATACATTGGTTAAGTTAGAAGCATCAAATAATATTCGCTTAACCAGAAATGTATTTGAATTAACAACTGCAAATTCCATAAAATGGATTGTTGTAACCGGTTATTATAATGATTATACCTTTCAATTTTTAAGTCATCATAACAGAATAGATCATAACATATTTAAAAACAAGGATACTGCTGGAAATTATATAACTATTGATGGTACTTATAATGAAGATAAAACTGTCAATCAACAATCACAATACGATAGAATTGACCATAACTATTTTTACAATAACGGCCCAAGAATTGAAAATGAAAAAGAGTCCATAAGAATTGGTAACAGTCAGCTATCAACAACTAGTGGTTTTACAACCGTAGAGTTTAATTTGTTTGAAGAATGTGATGGCGATCCAGAAATTGTTTCAGTAAAATCTTGTGATAATATTATAAGGCATAACACTTTTAACAGAAATTATGGTTCCTTAACACTCCGTCAAGGAAACAGAAACCTTGTTGAAGGCAATTATTTTTTTGGCGGCGGAAAAGCAAACGGCATTTTTATTAATAGTGACAATCAAGAACAAACGATTTATACTGGTGGAATTAGGGTTTATGGAACTGATCACATCATTATAAATAATTATTTAGAAGGACTTCAAGGAACTCTTTTTGATGCTCCAATAACCCTTACTCAAGGAGATGCTATTGATGGAGTGAATACGGACCAAAGCTTACACTATAGAGCAGAACGTATTACCATTGCAAACAATACTTTAGTCAATAACAATCATGGAATTGAAATTGGTTATGCAAAAAGTGATGGATCATACAACAAACCTTTACAGGATATTACTTTTGCAAATAACATAGTAATTGGTTCAGAGAATAGTCTGGTAAAGTTTTTCAATGACCAAAATGGAGAAGTATCATGGTATAATAATGTTATGTATCCTTCCGAAAGTGCTACTTTAAATGGAGATGGATATGATTTCATTACAAATGAAATTTCGGTTGAAAATCCAAATTTAACATTAACAGCAAATATTTGGAAAGCATCCAGTACAACGCCTACGAAAGAAAACGGAGTTCCTTCAATAACAATAAATGAAGATATTGAAGGGCAAACACGGCCAACATTAAGCAGTGTTGGAGCCGATCATTTCTCTGCATCTACAATAATTTACACTCCAATTGGAATTGATGATGTGGGTCCTTATGCTTATGAAGACAGCACTTTATCAATAGTTGAAAATCAGGCAGCAAGTACTATTAAAATATATCCAAATCCAGCATCACAGCTTTTGTATATAAAATCAGGTTTCTCTAAAATACAATCAATAATAATAAATTCTATAAAAGGTGAGAACTTGTTGAAAATAGATTCAGATTTCTCTTCTGGAATTGACATTTCTCTTTTATCTCCTGGTTTATATTTAATTCAAGTTAAAACTATAACTGGGAATCATATCCAAAAGTTAATTATTAAATAACCATTATTTTGAAATACGCTCTACTGTTACTTACTTACTTTTATCTAATTTCTTTAAACTCACAAACTGTTTTAAAATCAGATGGTCCAGGAAACACCTATGAATTAATTAATTCGGTTTTAGCACCTTCATACGACGTTATAGAAACCCCAGATTGTGCCCATAATAAATTTGGAAGACATATTACCGAAGAATGGGATGAAGAATTAAACAGTTTTGTTTTTGTTTTTCATTCACATATTAATGAAGACAATGATCGTTGCAATAAATTTGATAGACAGCGAACAGAAATTAAGACCTATAAGCAATCCACAGATAGTCTTTTAGGAACTCAAGGAGAAACTGTTACTTATAAATGGAAATTTAAGTTAGATAAAGATTTTCAGCCTTCAAATAGTTTTACTCATATTCATCAAATTAAAGCAGTAGGAGGCAGTGAAGATGCAATGCCTAGCGTAACCTTTACTTTAAGAAAATCAAAAGTTGACAAATTCCAAGTGAGATTTGCTTCAAACATGGTGCAAAGCGACTTAATTTCTTTACCATTAGATGAATTTAAAGGAATTTGGGTTCAGGTTTATGAGCAAATTACTTATGGAGATAAAGGAAAATATGAATTAAAAATAACCAAAGTTGATAATAATAAAACAATAGTATCCTATAGTAATGATTCCTTAAGAATGTGGAAAACTAACGCAGAATTTTTACGTCCGAAATGGGGCATTTACCGAAGTTTGAAAAATGCATTAAACTTAAAAGATGAGAAAATAAAGTTTGCTGACTTTTATATAAAGGAAATAACAAAAAAGCAATAATAATATTCAATTAAAAATATTATTATTGCTTACACACAAACAAACTAATACCTAACAGTCTTAATAATATCAAGTGCATTTTTTACATCCTGCTCCAGCTTTGAATAGTCCTTGTTTTTAATAATATCATTCGAGATCAACTGTGAACCCATACCTACACAAGTGACACCTGCATCAAACCATGATT
Organism: Flavobacteriaceae bacterium UBA6231; assembly: GCA_002441545.1. Taxonomy (GTDB): domain Bacteria; phylum Bacteroidota; class Bacteroidia; order Flavobacteriales; family Flavobacteriaceae; genus Yeosuana. The sequence continues at coordinate 39,042 of DJWL01000064.1, forward strand.
TTAGATTTTCTTCCGTTGGTGAAACACCTCCAGTTGGCATAACACTTGTCCATGGTTGTGGCCCTTTGATGCCCTTCACAAACTGTGGCCCGTAAATATCTCCCGGGAACAACTTGACTATCTCACATCCCAGTTCTTCGGCCCTTGCTATCTCTGTTAAGGTCCCACAGCCTGGTGACCACAATACTTTTCTACGGTTACATACTATGGCAATATCTTCCCTTAACACTGGTGTCACTATAAAGTTTGCTCCCAATGCCATATATAATGAGGCTACTGCTGCATCGGTTACCGATCCTACTCCCATGATCATTCCCGGTAACTCTTTTACGGCGTATTTTGTCAGCTCACCAAACACTTCATGGGCAAAATCCCCGCGTGCGGTGAACTCCATTAACCTGGCGCCTCCATCGTAACAGGCTTTCAATATATGTTTGCTCAACTCTAGGTCCCTGCTGAAAAACAAAGGGATCATCCCAGTATCCTTCATGGCCTGCGCCACTTCTATTCTTGTAAATTGTGCCATTTTATTATCTTTCTATTAATATTTTTTTAAAATCATACTCTGATGGATCGGATACGTATTGCTTTGCTGTATCATAATCCCTTGCTTCTATAAAGTGCAAATTTTGAAAACATAAATGTGCAAATTCTGAATCTACATCTACTAAACGTGGTTGAATTTTTCCATTTTCATCCTGTAAATCGGTTAAATACAATGGTAATATCTCTCCTCTTGAGTTTGCTGACACCAAACATCCTGTTTTGCCTTCGTCAAAAAGTTTTTTTACGCCTATTCCTAAAAGCGTACATAAGGTTAAATCAAATCCTATAGGTCTGCAACATCTCAGTTCATAACCCAATTCAATAGGTCTTGTTTTTATATCTAACCCTATTTCTTTCATCTTGTTTTGAACCAAAACATTTAAAATATGTGATTTACTCACGTTTCCAAGTTCTGGATGGCCATGTGAATCATAGGTGAAATTAATTCCTATTTTATCCACTTCTGATTTTGATAGATTATGAAAAATGCCTTCACTTACCATGGCTACTCCATAGTTTATATTTTGCAATTTCCTTTTTATTATGGATGAAATTATTAAACGAACTACTTTATCTAAAGTAATCTCAGTTTTATTAAACATTTCTGGTATGACCATCATAGGGAAATGGCAACTTGTTGCTATTCCAAAGGCTAAATGCCCTGCTGATCTGCCCATTGCGGACATCACAAACCAGTTTTGGCTGGTTCTTGCATCTTCATATGCTGTATTCCCTATTCTAACTCCTTCGTCTTTAGCTGAATGAAATCCAAAGGTTGGGTTTCTATCTGGTAAGGGTAAGTCGTTATCAATAGTTTTAGGAACATGGATATTTGAAATGTATATATTTTCCTTTTGCAGATATTGGGTGATTCTGTTAGCTGTTGATGCTGTGTCATCCCCTCCAATAGTTACTAATAGTTTTACATTATAATCCTTAAAAATAGCGGTGTTTAATTTTTCTTCCTTAGGCTTAAAACGGCTCATTATTAAAGTTGAGCCTCCTCTACTGAATATTCTATCTGCATGGAAAAAATCAAATTCCTTTACTTCCGGATGTTCATTGAATAAACTTTTAAAGCCTTCATGCAATCCTATTACCCTGTAACCATCCTTTAAAAATACTTTTGCAACTGTGCTAATGACAGAGTTGATGCCCGGTGCAGGGCCTCCACCACATAAAATCAAAACTGATTTTTTATTTTCTGACATTTGTTGCGTATTAAAAAAATGATATTGAATTTTATCTTGCTACCCTACCTGAGGCATCTCCGCCCATGAGCTTGGTCACTTCTTCTACGGTTACCAAGTTGGCATCGCCTTTTATGGTGTGCTTTAAACAGGATGCCGCTACTGCAAAGTCCAAGGCGTTTTGGTCGTTGTCCGGATAGGTCAATAATCCGTAGATCAATCCGCCCATAAAACTATCACCGCCGCCTACTCTATCCACAATGTCGGTGATTTGGTACTGACGGGTTTCCAACATCTTGTTCCCATCATATAAAACCCCTGCCCAGGTGTTGTGTGATGCTGATATAGAGCCTCTCAAAGTTGTAATCACCTTTTTTGCCCTTGGGAATTTTGCCATCATTTGTTGGCATACTGATAAGAAAGCTTCTGCCTTCACATTGTGTCCATGTGTCTGTACCGCCAATCCTTCTGGTTTGATGCCAAAGTGCATCTCTGCATCTTCTTCATTCCCTAAAATAACATCACAATAGGAGGTCAGCTCTGTCATGATCGCTTCTCTGTCTCCTCCATATTTCCAAAGCTTGGCCCTGTAATTTAAATCGGTTGAAATGGTAACTCCTAATTTACTGGCTGCTTTTACTGCTTCTAAACATACATCTGCTGAACTTTGTGATATAGCTGGTGTAATACCTGTCCAATGGAACCATTCTACGCCTTTAAATACGTCTTCCCAATTCACCATTCCTGGTTGTATATCTGCCATTGCTGAATGAGCTCTGTCATATACTACTTTACTGCCCCTGCTAACAGCTCCTGTTTCTAAAAAGTAAATCCCTAAACGTTCGCCGCCCCAAACTATTTTGTCCACACCTACGCCTCGCTTGCGCATCTCCATCATAGCGCATTGCCCAATGTCATTTTTTGGCAAACGTGTTACAAAGTCAACGGATATCCCATAATTTGCCAAGGATACCGCTACATTGGATTCGCCGCCTCCATACACTACATCAAAATTGTCTGCCTGTGAAAATCTTAAAAATCCTTGTGGTGCCAGCCTCAACATGATCTCACCAAATGTCACTACTCTACTCATTACTTATTGTTTGTTGTTTATATTATTGTTCTAAAGATTGAATGTTTTTTGCGAAATAGTAAATAGCTCCTATCCCTAATGGCACAAATACTGCAATAGCAATAAAAACCGGCGTATAAGATACTTTAGCAACTAACGGAACTAAAAAATTCATGATAATTACAGAAAAAACACCAACCATACCTCCTAATCCAGCTAATGATCCTACAGATTTACCACAAAATAAATCACTTGGAAGTGTTTGAATATTTCCAATTGCAAACTGAAAACCAAATAGCACAATAAAAACTATAGACACAAATCTTTCTGGAGTAGAACCAAATATCACAGTTGCCAATAGTCCTACAAACATTATAATACCACCTATAAGAATAGTTGTTTTTCTTCCTTTGTTTATAGAATTTGTTTTAGCTATAATCTTTCCTGAAACATAACCTCCTGCAATACTACCCAGAGTTGCACCTACATAAGGAACCCATGTAAACATACCTACTTCCTTAACGTTAAATCCATAAACATCAAACAAATATATTGGCATCCAACCTACAAATACCCACCAAATAGGTTCTAAAAAGAACCTACCTACCACAATAGCCCAAGACTCTTTGTGGGAAAGTATTTCTTTAAGGCTTAATCCTTTCGTTTTTTCTGTTGCATTCTGATCAGCTAAACTTTGACCTTTGATAATATATTCCTGCTCTTCAGAAGTAATCCATGGATGTTTTTTTGGACCCGCCTTATTAATGAGTAACCAAGGAATAATCCATAAAATTCCAAAGGAACCTACAACCATAAATGTAATTCTCCACCCAAATGCCACAAAAAGTGTTGCTATAAATGGAGGAGCAATAACAGAACCAACTGAAGCTCCTGCATTGAACAAACCTTGTGCAATAGCTCTTTCTTTTATTGGAAACCATTCGGCATTACTTTTAACTCCACCTGGCCAATTTCCGGCTTCAGATAAGCCTAAGGTACTTCTAAAAAAACTTATTGAGAAAAACCCACGTACCGTTGAGTGCAGGAATGAAGATAACCCCCAAACACCAATACTTATAACATATCCAATTCTTGTACCTACTTTATCAAATAATTTTCCAGAAAAAAGCTGACCTAAAGCATATGCTACCATAAATATGTTTAGAATATAACTGTAATGATTTTTTGTAAGACCTAAAGATTGAGAGATTGACCCTTCTAAATCTTCATTTCCCCACATTATTGAGAGTGCACTCCTATCAATATAATTTATAACTGTTGCTATAAATATTAATCCTATAATCCACCATCTTAACCCATTTATTTTCATATTCTTATCTAATTATAATAGTAATTAAAACTCAATAAAAATCCTGTACTACTGTATTTTGTGAGTATCTGAACCCTTAAATATTGTTAAGATTAGGGTGAGTTTTAAAGCTATTCTTTAGTTATTTAATCTTTATATATTGTAGCAGTATTGATATAACATTTTAAAATGAATTTTCATTTGTTCCTTAGCTAATTGTGGATCCTGCTTTTTTATAGCCTCATAAATATCGGTGTGCTCTTTTATTCCTAGATGTGATAAGTTAACATCACAAACATGATACTTTTCAAAATTGGTAATAATCTCTGGGGTAATACTTAGCATAAATGTATTCATAGTACTATTCCCGCTGGCTTTAGCTATTGCCAAATGAAATAATAAATCTTCCTGAACAGCATCTTCTCCATTTAATACTTTAGCTTTATAGGCTTCTAGTGTTTGTTTAATATGATTTAAATCTTCTTCTGTTCTACGTAAAGCAGCTAGCCTAACAGTTTTTAACTCTAATAAAATTCTGGTTTCAACAAGAGATTTAAAATCGGGAGAATCAAGTCTTAAGATATCTTCGATCATTCCATTTAAAGCTATAACACCAATATTTGCTACAAATGTTCCACTTTGAGGAATGGATTTTAATAATCCATAAAACTCTAATCTTTGAATAGCTTCACGAACATTACTTCTTGATACTTCAAATTTTTCAGACAACATTCTTTCAGAAGGTAATTTATCGCCTGGTTCTAAATTTTTCAAGTTGATAAAATCACGTATTTGTGAAATGATCCTCTTTTGAGTATCTTGATGATCACGCTCCGTTTTAGTTAGTAAATCTAAATTCATTCTATTTTGCCTAATTTAATTAAAGTGGTTTACCATCTTTATTAATAATTCATGATAGCTTAATTTATAAAAAATAATTATATAATTTATTTATTAACTTCAATTATTATCAAAAAATTGGTTTACCAATTTGGTTTACCAAAAATAAATTATTTTCTTCTTATTAGAAAATAAAAGACAGTTATTTCATAAAATCTTCTCTAATAGGGCTAAAAACGTCAATTAAAACACCTGATTTTTTACAAACCGCTCCATGGAGAACATGAGGAGGTATATAGAAAGAATCTCCTCCCTTTAGTAATTTTGTTTCCTCACCAATTGTAAGTTCAAACTCTCCATCGACTACATAAGTGACTTGAGAATGATAGTGTTCATGCATAGCACCAATTCCGCCTTCTTCAAAGTGTACTTTTACAAGCATGATTTTATCATCATAACCCATAATTTTTCTTTTAACACCTTCTGCAACTATTTCCCATTCAATTTCTTCTCCTATTAAAAATTCTTTACTAGATCCAAATGCTTTCGTTATGTCATTCATTATTTAATTGTTTTAAAAAGATAAGGTCCCACCCATTGGTAAGATTTTCCATCTATATTTATTTCATGTTTTGTCTCTTTGGAAGCATCATTATTTGAAAGAATGAAAAGCTTCTTTATCCCAAATTTATAAGTCATAATAAAAGCCGTATAATTTTCTGTATTATAAAACAACTTTACGTCTTTTATATTTGAATACGTGTTTTTGGCTGATTCGCTAACAGGACTATAACTCCCATGAGGTTCAATAATTGAAACAAATACAGTGCTTTTAGAATCAGTTTTTCTTATAATGTACACTGGATCTTTTCTTAAATTAAATTCGGGATCATTCGCTCCAATTCTCGCTAAAATCAACTGATCGCCTTGTTCTGTTGCTGATGTTATGCTGTAAAACTTTTTGTTTTTTAACCAAGTAAATTCTATAGTTCCACCATTTGAAATTCCCGAAGCTTCTTTCCATAAGTGCTGATATCCATTGTCCTTTCCTAAAGCAGTCAATACATCTGGAATTTCATATTTGAAATTTGTAGAGATAACTTGACCAAAATAATAGAAAGGTAAGTCATATTGATGCGTTGCATTGGAAGTGATTTTTACTACGTCTATTATATAAGGTTTTTGAAAAGATTCTTCTTTAACAATGGCTATTGTTCTTTGTAATTCTGTACCTGGATAGGCATTATTTTCTTTAGCACTTAAAATTTGAAAAATTGGATTGGATGCATCAAACAAGTACCTGATAGAATGGTATTGACTTCCAGTTTCAAAATCTCCTTTAAAATGAGATGTTTGGTCTTGTACAATCGTATTGTGCGCAATAGTCTGTTTAGCCCAAGTTTTGTTTTCTTTTAAATATCCACCCCCATTTTTTTGCTCAATATTTACAAATCTAGCCAAACCATAATCCTGTAAGACCTCATCTCCGTTTTCATAAAGTGAAAAAGACAATTTATCATAATGCCCATGGCTTAATCCTTGTGAAGTATACTTTATCACCAAAGCCATTGTGTAATCTTTTTTATTGTATCTCAATATTCCAACGCCGCCTTGATCACCATTTTCTCCATCAATTAATTCGACAGATTTTTTTATAAATGGTTTTTCTAAATGATCTTTCAATCCTTTAGCTACAGCCAACCCTGTTTCATCCAATTGAACTTCATTTTGCTCTTTTGCTATTGACAACAAGGCTGGGTCTTTACTTCCATAAAAATAAGCTATATCTAAAGCAGATACCAATGAACTTGAATAATACGACATGCCTTTTTGAGCATCATTCAATGGAAAAAATTCACCATCTTCATCTGTTAAATTAAGTAAAGCATTTACTGCTTTTATAAGTATCCCATCTTTATAATCAAAAATTTTAAGTTCTGGTTTTTTATTATTCAAAGCTTGAGCAAAAATCATGAATGGATACATAGCATAACGTTGATAGTACGGCCCTTCTGTATAATATCCATTAGGAGAAAAAGGATCGTCTAAATTGGCAAAAAAACCAACTTTTTGTCCTTGTTTCTTAATAAAACCACCATCGTTATCTTTAGCATTTGGATCTATATTATCTTCCTTTAATCCATACAATGCCCTATTCACTAGCTCATTATCATCCATCACCAGTCCAATCATTCCAACAGCTACATTTCCCCAAGTACTGTGATTATGAATCCTATTAAAAAATTGAGGACTTTCAATTGATAGAAAATCTGCAAATGGTTTAAATAAGTTTTCATTTAAGTAAGTTGTTTCCGTATCAGTTAGCCAATCATAAATACAATCATAAGCTTGACTTGTATAAACCAACCAATTAGCATCATTTAAGCATTGCCAAAACAGTTTACCCCTAGCATAAGATTTGTCTTGAGGATGCAATGGCAAACTTTTATACATTTTTGCATAAGCCATAAGCATATCCCTAATAAATATGGCATATTTTTCATCTCCTAATAATTGAAATAACACTCCTGCATTTTGCATCATGTTATAATTCTTTTTATGTTGGGTATGAGTATATCCGCCTGCCATATCTTTAGGAATTGGCACCTTACTACCTTCTGAAATATTAGCATCAACCTCCTTTTTTATTTTATCCAAAGTATTATCGAAAATAGGAATTGCTCCTAATTGAGACTTAATATCTATGACTCCTTGTTTTGTAAGAATAAGATTTGGATGATTTTGAGAAAGTGAATTTTGAAAAGATAATATTAAACTTAAGAAAAGTATTATTCTTATAGTTTTTTTCAAAAATAATCTCTCAAATAAAATAGGGTACATTTTTTTTTTGTTTTAATAACTAATAAACTTAATTAAAAATAAGATTAAATAATTGGTTAACCACTTTGGTTTACCAAATATATACATATTTTAAAAAGAAACAAATGTTTTATTCTATTATTTAATTTTTATTAGGTCAGAAACATACCTTTTAAAAAATAAACATACCAGCGCTTCTTTAGATCACCGCCAGCGGAATAGGTTTTTGGGTCGGAAAATATAGTTCTCTATTCTAAATCTTGTTCATTTTGAACATCTATGATGAGTAATTCAAAAGTTTTATCCACAAAAAAACGGTTTAGGAAAACTAAACCGCTGTTTTTTATTACTTTATACTTTGTAGCGGGAACTGGACTCAAACTAGTTACTTTCAGGTTATGAGCCCGAAAATTCAAAGACTAACCTTAAAGTTATGAAAAATGAGTGATTCGGTGAGTATAAAATAAAAATAAACTTTATTTAATTGATTTTCAATTGATTAAAAATGTTTAGATATTCCCACCTTGAGTACATCTTG
>DJWL01000171.1 GCA_002441545.1 Flavobacteriaceae bacterium UBA6231
ATCACAGCATTTTTATCCATTATGCTAGGAGTATTAAACTTATTGCCTATACCAGCACTTGACGGTGGGCATGTTATGTTTTTATTATATGAAATGATATCTGGAAGAAAACCTGGAGACAAGTTTATGGAATATGCGCAAATGGTTGGTTTCGTGATATTAATAGCTTTAGTATTATTTGCTAATGGCAACGATATTTTTAAAGCCATTTTTAATTAAAAAGTTTTTAAATATTATATTTGCAGTAATTAAAAATATATATATATTTGCGCTCGCAAAAGCGAAAAGATAACACTCCTCCTTAGCTCAGTTGGTTAGAGNNTGGTTCGAGCCCAAGAGGGGGAGCTGATAACAAGAGAAAACACCAGTAAAAGCTGGTGTTTTTTTGTTTTATAAAAGTTTTTTATCCAACCAATTATCCAATATTCTGATTATTACTATTCAAATGACAGTTTGTTTATTAATTCTCTTTCTGAGTATTTAAGGGTCTTTCATGAGATTTTATTTTCAGTTTTAAACTATTTACTTTTTAAAATAGTATGAGTATTAAATATCAGTATAGATGTACCTAAATGCCTCGCTTAGTGATAGTGAAAATAAAAAGTTCAAAAGTTATTTTTGAAAACCAAAATCAAGATTTGGAAACTCATATATTATTCTGTTTTCCTTTTGGACTGCTAGAGGGTAAATAATACATAGTCCATAATCTCTCGATTTTTGTAAAATTTTATAAGAGTATCAATATAGTCTTACCTTATACTTTCCTTTGATGTTATGGTTGTAATATGAACCAAATGATGGTGCTTGTTTTAGTTCCCTCCAAATTGAAACTGGAATATCTTGGTGAATATACTTTTCCTTTTTAGTCTCCATCACTAAAAACCCTTTTTTGTTGTCACAGGAGTAATATGTAAGACCTATTATCCATGAACTTTTTTTTGTATCAATACTTTCATGATAATTATAGTTTGCCGTTTCAATAGCATTAAGGGCTGCTTTGTAAGTTTTAAAGTTGTTTGGGAGTGATTCACAGTCTTGAGCAAAGCAACTATTCAAGCTTAAGGAAATGAAAGCATACATGATTATTTTAACAACTTTCATGACGAGTATTTTGGATGAATTATTTTTGAACTAATATATCTATATACTTAATGCTTAGTATAAAGGATATGACCATGAATATGATATACAAATATCTATAGATTGTGTATTTATCCTTTATAGATTTATACCTTCTGAGCCATTCTATTATTAGAATGGCATAAAACAAAGCTGTAAACAAATATAGTACATCTTGACTCAAATAGTCGTGATGACGGCTGTAGTCATCAAATTTTCTCCCATACTCAAACAATAGCATTGATAGGAAAGCAGGGAATAATAACTCAATAAAACCTGATAATACTTGGATGGTTCTTTTCTTTGAAACACTCATAATAATAAACTTTTATACTATTTTTCAAAAGTCTCAATTAGCTCACCTTCCCCTGCTATGGTCGTTTTCCATGTTAAAGAGCTATCAGTAAGCTCTGTAATGGTTAATACATAGGTTTCATTTCCTGTGTCAGCATCATCCCATGTAATGGTTAATGTGTTTCCATTTTTTATCCATGAGCCAGTTTCTGTTATGTCTGTTCCGTTGCTTCCGAAACCTTCATAAACGAACTCTGTTTTGTTGTTAGGGGTAAACTTTACAATGTTGTTATCAGGTACACCTGAATCATTGCCATTAAAAGTACTTGATACTCCAGTCCAAGTGCCAATGATTAAAGTTTCTTCTGAATTGCTGTTGTCATCGTTACTGGAGCATGATGTAATAAGTAGTAATACGATTAGGGTTTTGTAAATAAATTTCATTTTAATAGGGTTTGTTTCACCCAGTTCCAAATGTGAAGTTTATATAAAAAAGTAGCGTGGAACTGTAGCCTGTAGTCTTTGGGGCATCGCCAAACGCCTTACACACATACAAACTAAGCCCACGCCTTGACGTGAGCGATAGTCTATAACCTGTGTGTAATTGTAAATTGGCGATTTTCAAAGACAGATTAATAGCTAACGCTATCTTATATTTTTAATCTATTGTTCTATTTCTTATAAATTTGATTTGAATTATTATTTAGTAAATGTACTATTTCTGTTTTAAAATTTTAATACTACTCATGCTTAAACTTTGAACTGTTGCTACTGACCTTGTTGAATATCCACCAGTATAGTTATAGGTTATAATAGCATATTCCTGACCTCTATCAATCTTGTAATAGTGAAACACTGGAAAGTATTCATAACTCTTTCTGTTTGGTTTTTGAAGCTTTAAATAAGCAGGGATACCCTCTATAGTATTATCATAAAATTCATCCTCATCATATACATGGTTAGACTTGATTTCATCATACTTAATGCTATAAAAAACCATGTCATAATCTAAATAAATTTTATACAAATTGGTGTTAATGCCTTTAAGGTTTATGGCTTTCTTAATCTTAAATATATACCTGATGATAATACACATATTTTTTCCTTTAGTTAAGGCTCATTGCTTTTAGCACCGTTGCGTGTGGTCACTGGTTGCTACTACTAATTGTAGTTCTTAATGATGTACAAACATAATAAATAATAAATAACTTATGGCATTTCTTACTTAAAAATGTTCACTGTTGCTTCTAACTTCTTATATTTATCCCTTAATCTCTTACTTAATAAATATTCACAATACTAAATGACAAACATAAAAGAGTCAGCTAACTTTATTTGGTCTATCGCAGACCTTTTAAGAGGCGATTACAAACAAAGTGATTACGGCAAGGTTATCTTGCCTTTAACAGTCTTAAGGCGTTTAGATTGCGTTCTTGAAAACACCAAAGCAGACGTGCTTAAAAAGTTCAGTCAAGTTAAAACGATGAGTATTCAAAATCTTGACCCCATACTCAATAAATCAGCAGGTTATAATTTTCATAACAAAAGTCTTTTTGACTTTAACAAGCTTATTGCTGACCCAAATAATATAGCCTCTAATTTAAGAAACTACATTAATGGCTTTTCAGAAGATGCCAGAGAGATTATAGAGCAGTTTGAGTTTGATAACCAAATTACCAAGCTCGATGATGCTAATTTACTTTTCATGGTTCTAAAACGTTTCCAAGAAGTCGATTTACATCCTGAACGTATTTCTAGCATGGAAATGGGTTATATGTTTGAAGAACTTATCAGGAAGTTTGCTGAAATCTCTAACGAAACCGCAGGGGAACACTTTACACCCAGAGAAGTCATTCGCTTAATGGTTAATCTATTGTTCATGAATGACAGAGCCATATTAACACAAAAAGGTATTGTAAAAACCATTTTTGACTGTTGTGCAGGAACTGGAGGCATGCTCTCTGTAGCCGAAGAATATTTGGCAGAATTAAATCCAGATGCTCGATTGGAGGTGTTTGGTCAAGAATTGAATCCAGAGTCTTATGCTATATGCAAATCGGATATGTTGATTAAAGGACAAAACCCATCAAACGTAGCAAAAGGCAATAGCCTAAAACGTAAAGATGATACAAAACTAAAAGGTGACCAGTTTGTTAATCATAAATTCGACTATTTAATTACCAACCCTCCTTTTGGAGTTAAATGGGGCAAGGTTGAAAAAGAAGTAAAAGAAGAACATGAGGAGCTAGGTCATGGTGGACGTTACGGAGCAGGATTGCCATCTGTTAGCGATGGTTCATTTTTATTTTTAATGAACCTAATGAGCAAAATGAAACCTAAGAATGAAGGAGGTTCACGTCTTGCTATCGTTTTTAATGGCTCTCCTCTATTTTCAGGCTCACCAAGCAGCAAAAAGAATGAAAGTTCCATAAGGCAATGGATAATTGAAAACGACTTATTGGAAGCTGTTATAGCTTTACCAAATCAATTGTTTTACAATACTGGTATAAGTACCTATATCTGGATAATTAGCAACCATAAATCGGCTGAACGCAAAGGAAAAGTACAACTGGTTAATGCTATTGACTTCTACAAGAAAATGAGCAAGTCTTTAGGCGATAAACGCAATGAGTTGAGTGATAAACACATTAAAGAAATAACAGAACTCTACGGAAACTTCAAAGAAAATAAATACTGCAAAATTTTTGATAATGAAGACTTTGGTTATGCCAAAGTAACGGTTGAAAGACCTCTTAAAGAACATGGTAAAGTTGTAACTGACCGAAATGGCAACACCAAACCAGATAGTAGTTTAAGAGATACTGAAAATATTCCACTAAAAGAAGATATTACAAGCTATATGAAACGAGAGGTATTGCCTTACGTTCCTGATGCTTGGGTAGATGAAAACAAAACCAATATTGGCTATGAAATTAACTTTACCAAATACTTTTATGAATATAAACCATTAAGGTCTTTAGAAGAGATTAGAGCTGATATTTTAGCATTGGAAGAACAAACCGATGGGTTAATTAAAGAGGTAATAGCTTAAATGAAGACATATAGCTCATACAAAGATTCTGGCATTGAGTGGATTGACAAGATTCCTGAAAATTGGGAATTAGTTCCAATAAAATATATTGGTAAAGTACTTAATGGTTCAACACCAAGCACAAGCAATAAAGAATATTGGAATGGGAATATTTCTTGGGTAACTACGGACGATTTAGGAAAATTAAAAACCAAATACATAAGAAAATCACGTAGAAGAATTACTAAAGAAGGTTTAAATAGTTGTGGAACGCATCTTGCCCCAATAGGTTCTGTTGTAATTTCATGCAGAGCACCTATTGGACATTTAGGCATATTAAAAGTTGAAGCTTGTACAAATCAAGGTTGTAAAACTATAATTCCATTTAACTTTAATAGCCTTTTTTTATATTATTCTATTCTAAACAGCAAAGAGGCGATTGATTCATTGGGTAAAGGCACAACTTTCAAAGAGTTGGCTTCTTCATCTTTAAAAGACTTTAAGGTTTTAATGCCTAAAATTGACGAACAAATCCAAATAGCCAATTACCTTGACCAAAAAACAAACCAAATAGATGAGTTAATTGCCAAAAAAGAACAACTCATTAAGCTATTAGAAGAAGAACGAACAGCCATCATAAATCAAGCTGTAACCAAAGGTTTAAATCCAGATGCAGCAATGAAAGATTCTGGTATTGATTGGCTAGGTGAGATTCCAGAGCATTGGAAAGAAGCAAGAATTAAAAATGTAGCTAATATTATTGGCAGAATAGGTTTTAGAGGATATACAACTGCTGATTTAGTCGAAAAAGGAGAAGGTGCAATCTCTTTGAGTCCATCAAACGTGATTAATCAAAAACTAAACATAGATAGTTGCACCTATTTATCATGGGAAAAATATGAAGAATCTCCAGAAATTAAGATTTATTCTAATGATATAATTCTTGTTAAAACAGGTTCAACCATTGGCAAAACTGCTATAATTCCAAATGAAACGCCTGAAATGACATTGAATCCACAATTGGTTGTAATGAAAGAAATCAAACTTTTTCAAAAGTTTCTATATTTCATTATGATTTCTGACTATTTTCAAGGGTATTTCAAAGTTTACACAGCAGGTGGAAGCACTCCTGCAATTTCACAAGAGAAAATTAATAATTTCAAAATAGCTTTTCCACCTAAAGAAGAGCAAATAAAAATTGTCAAATCAATTGAATCAAATTGTTTCCTGATTGAAGAAACATCAAATAAAATCAGTCAAGAAATTGAATTATTAAAAGAATATAAAGAATCCTTAATCAGCAATGTAGTTACTGGTAAAATTGATGTTAGAGAAGAAGTGTTAAATTAAAACCTAGAGATGAAAAAAATATTAGGGAGTCCTAAAAGCATAAGAGAATTATTTACAGGTGTTAAATACAGCATACACTATTACCAAAGGGAATACCAATGGCAACGAAAACAAATTGAGGAACTCATTGAAGATTTAACTCGTGAATTTTTAGATTTTTATTCTGAAGAACATGAACGTGATGAAGTAGAAAAATATGGGCATTATTTTATGGGTTCTGTGGTATTAACAGAAGACGAAAATGCCATTATAGATGGGCAACAACGCTTAACCTCTTTGAGTTTATTGCTATTGTACATCACCAAAAATCTTGAAGATGATGATGATAAAGCAGAAGTATTAAATCTTATATATTCCAAGAAGTACGGCAAAACTACCTTTAACATAAATGTAGACGAAAGAACCTCTTGTTTGGAAGCTATTATAGAAGACCATCCATTTGACCCAGAAGGACATCCTGAAAGCGTTCAAAACATTTGGAGACGTTACAGAGATATTGAAGGCTTAATGATTGATGCCATTACAGACCAAGCCTTACCTTACTTTAAAGACTGGTTGATAGACAATGTACAGTTTATTAGAATTGTAGCTCAAACTGAACAGGATGCCCATAAGATTTTTGTCTCTATGAATGACAGGGGATTAAGTTTAACACCTGCTGAAATGCTTAAAGGGTATTTGCTTTCTGAAATCGCCAACAATGAAGAACGATTAAAGGCTAATGACCTTTGGAAAAATAAAATGTTAGACTTAAAAGCTTTAGGTAAAGAACAAGAAAGTGACTGCATTAAAACATGGTTAAGAGCGCAATATGCGGACACCATACGTGAAAGGAAGAAAAATGCAACAGCAGGAGACTTCGACATTATTGGTACTGCTTTCCATAAATGGGTTAGGGAGAAATCAGCAAATATTATTGGACTTAAAAAATCAAATGATTTTAATGAATTTGTACAGAAAGAGTTCAAACTATTTTCAGATACTTATGAGCGTATTCTTAACTATTCGGATAAGCTTACCGAAGGCTTTGAGTATATTTTTTATAATGCCAATAGGAACTTCACCTTACAGCCCCTGCTATTGTTGGCATCCATAGATAAAAATGATACTAAAGAGGTTATTGATAAGAAACTCAATATAGTTTCATGTTTCTTGGACATTTTCATGTCAATTAGGATTTTCAATTATAAAACTTTAGACTATTCGGCAATGACCTATTATGTGTTCATCCTAGCTAAAAAGATAAGAAGAGCATCTATTGATGAGTTGACTGATATTTTAACGGACGAGATTAATAGCATGGAATTTAGTCTTGATGGGATTTCCGATTTCTCATTGAATGGTTGGACAAAACGCTATATGTTGCATCAACTGGCACGTATAACCCATTTTATTGAGGTTGAAAGCGGTAAAGACACTAAGTTTGATGTATATGTGGATAGAACCATTAAAAACCCCTATGACATCGAGCATATTATGGTTGACCACTATGAGCTATATATGGATGAATATGAAACCGAAGATGATTTTCAAAGAACCAGAAACCTGTTTGGAGATTTACTAATCCTACCACAGGATATAAACAGAAGCCTAAATGATGACGAATATGAAAAGAAAGTAGAAAAATTTTTCGGTCAAAATTTATTAGCTGCTTCACTTAATAAAAATTGCTACAAAAACAACCCTAACTTTTTAAAGTTTATTCAATCAAATCAGTTAGACTTTCAACCTAAATCTGTATTTAATAAACACACAATTAGATATAGACAAACATTATACGAGCATATCTCTAAGTTGATATGGAGTGTTGATAAAATAAAGAACTTGTAATATGGAAGAACTTGTTAATAGAGTGAGAAACATAATTAATATTTGTTGGGATAGCTTTTCAGCAAAGGTTGGTAATGGTATTATTGCTATTAATAAGGAGGCTTCTATGCAATTGGAGTTTGCTTGTTTTTTAAAGCAATCTCTTGGTTTAGCAATTTATAATCTTGATGAGTCTGTTGAGATTGAATTAGAAACTTCTTTGCATTTGGATATAGGTTTTAAGGAGTGTGATATTTTAATTAAGTTCTGTAAAGGAGAGGAGACTTATTTTATACCTATTGAATTAAAATGTTTTAAAGAGTTTCAACCTAATGGAAATCCAACAAATGGGTATACTCAATTTAGAAATAAGGTATACAATGATTTGTCTCTCCTAGAAAGCTATAGTCAGTTAGAAGGTTGTTTAAAGGGAATTAGTTTTACAATTACCGATTTTGAAGGTTTGGTTAACAGAAATACATTTTGGGGCGATAATACTTGTAATGGGACTAATATTAAGAACGGCATTGTTTCTAATGTAAATTATGAACAAGAGGAGCAAACTTTGTTAACGGGTAATTACAATTTTAATTGGGAGTCATTAGGGTATTGGCACTTTTTGAAGCTTGAAGATATTGGTTAAAAGAAAATTATAAAGTTAAAGAATTAGTATAAAGTCATCATATTAAACGAAACAGAATGGGGGATAAATATAGATTAGAACACATTAAAGACACCGAAAGTTTTATTACACTTATAGCCAAACTAGTTGAAAAAATTGGCTTTAAAGAGGTTAAAATTATAGACCAATACACTATTATAGCTATAGAAGAAAGTATTGTAAATAATAGACCATTCAAACTGTACTGCTTTTTGAGTGAACTTAATGGCAAAATACCTTTTGTTTTAGATACTATTAAAGAAAAACACACAAAAGATGATAATGTTATAATTATTTCAAGTCATAGAAAAAAAATATCTGAATACTTTCAAGATTGGCTTAAAAAAAGCCTTAGCACCGATAAGTTGGATTTCTGGAATTCCAATACTGTGGCAGAAACTTTAGATAAATACCTACCTGAATATTGGGGTCATAATGATGTGTTTTTGAAAACATTTGAAGATGCATTTATAACTTCTACACAAGGTAATTCCGAGTTAAATCAAATATTAAAATTAGATGGTAAATTTGAAAACTTTTTAAACTTTTTTATTGAACCTAAAATTTTTTATTTTAAGGAAAGTAATGAAACTAAAAGACAAGTTAGAGTTCGTTTTAATATAGAAAACTACCTCAAAAATGGCAATTACATCATCACTGGTGATGCAGGAACTGGAAAAACTACACTATTAAAGGAAATTGGAAAATTAGCAATCAAAAAGAATGAAGATTCAGCCAACAAAATTCTACCTATTAGATTAAAAACTAATCTTATTGTTAATTCTAATTACAGCTTAGAAGATGCAATTGCTAATGAAATCAATGACTTTGTAGGAACTGAAAACTATAACAAAGTATTTAATGATTATCATGTATTACTGCTAATCGACTCTATAGATGAATTTGAGAATGAAAAGCAAAATAATATTTTAAAAGAATTAACAAACATAATAGAAAGAGAGAACACTAACTTTATTCTGGCAACTAGGAATCACGAATCTTTAGCAAAAGAATGTAAAATCCCTGAACATTTGCTCACCTATATCTCCAATTTTGATTTAAGACAAGTAAAACAGTATTTAACTATCTTCTTTAAACAAGATTTAAAAAAATCTGACGAGTTATGGGATAGTCTTTTAGATAATAAAATACTAGATAAGATTCCTGCTACACCCCTAACTATTTCTTTACTATCTATACTTTATGAGGAAAATGGTTATGAAATCCCTGCAACTATTACTGATGTTTACGATAACTTTAATACCTTTTTGCTAGGAAGACTTAATGTAAACTCAAATCTTGATTTTCTTAAAATAAATTTAAAGGAAAAAATTCTTTCTATGTATGCTTTAGAAATCATTAGGACTCCTAACAGAAGCAGAAGAAAAAAAGACGATTTCATAAATTATCTAATTGACTACTTTAAGGCACAATCAATTACCATAGAAGATGGCGTAATCCCTCAATTAATAAAGGGCATGACCGATGGAACTGGTGTTTTATTTATTGACGAACAAGGATTTGTAACTTATCAACACGACCATTTTTTAGAGTACTATGCCTCTAGAGAAATATTCAACAGTGAGGATAGAACCTTGTTAGAAGATGAAGTTGTTCAGAAATTCACCGATTATAATTGGCAAAATACTGCTATTTTTTATACAGGTAGAACAAAGAATATGTCTAAATTCTTAGACAAACTTGTTAAAAGAGTTGATGACTACAAAGCTCTTCATGAACAGTTATTATCAATTTCTGGGCTAGGATACATATTACAATCCTTATGGATGACTGATTCCAAAGACCGCAAAGATGCTGTAATTAAAGCACTTGATTTAATAATAAAAGTTGATTCAGGAGTAAAACAATTAGCTGAGCAAGGATTTCCTTTTTTTAATGGAATAAGGGATACTGACATTGCTTTATCAAATCTAAGCTGGTTCTTTTTACATTATAATTCTATTACTTTAAGAGACCCTTTGGCAATAGCTTTTGACGAATTACATTTTAAGGCTCAAGCTTTAAAAGACACATTATTTGAAAGTGATTTAATGACTGAATATTACAAATTGTTTTGTATTGCAGCAACGTTAAATACTGGTAGAGTTGCAAATAAGGAAAAACTTGAAATACTTTTTGAAGAAGATAAAATTTTGTCAATACCCCTATATGTATTTCTCTTTAATGAAGCTATCGAACTTTTGGAGTATAGTAATCAATCGCAACTAAGAAAAGATTACAAACTAGAATCTAAGAAAAGAAAGCATATAAATGGCATTCGTTTTCTACTCGACAACAAAACCTCTGAACTACGACATACTACATTTGAAAGGCTACAACCAATTAAAAATGTTGAGTTATTTACAGAAGGAAAATCTGATGCTTCTATCATAAGTCACGCATTTCGTGTCTGTACAATGAACGAAGAACCTTATTGGAATACGACAGCAGTAGAGGATATTATATCTTCAAAAGCTGGTGGAGCTCAACAACTAGCAGAGCACCTTGTTATGCTTTCCAAAAAAATTCAAACCGAGTCAGACAAAAAGAAAGTTGTAATAGGAATTTTTGACAATGATGCTAAAGGATACCAAGAATTTAATGGAGGTCTCAATAATGACTTTGTACTAATTAATGGTATAATTAAAAAACATAAAACTCAAAATATTTATGCATTATTATTACCTATTCCAGAAAACCTATTAGCTTTTCATCAAGAGAAACAAGCATTTAAGTTTTTTGAAATTGAACATTACTTTTCTAAAGAATTTCTTGATGAGCAAAAAATGATTTCAGAAATTGGAATAGAAGGAGTATATGAAGTAACTGGTGATAAAACAAAATTTAACAAACACATCCTAAATATAGTTAAGCCAGATTTATATAAAAATTTCATTACTCTTTTTGAAGAAATTGATAAAATTTGTGGTCAAGAAATAAACTATATAGGCTAATGACAAAAGGCATCCACACAGAGTTAACATTTGAAGAAGCTATTGAAGCATCACTTTTAGAAGTTGGTGGTTATGTAAAAGGACTGTCAAAAGATTTTGATGCTCAATTGGGTTTATTTCCAACATATATAACCAACTTCCTTAAAGACTCTCAACCTAAAGCTTGGGATAAATTAAGTAACATCCATAAAGAGGATGTAGAAACCAAAGTTGTTCAACGTTTAATTAGAGAATTGGATTTAAGAGGCACGCTTGATGTTGTTAGAAATGGATTCACTGATTATGGCGTTAAGTTCAAAATGGGCTATTTTAAACCTGAAACCACATTAAATGAAGATGACAAAGTATTATACCAAAAGAACCATTTAAGTGTTACCAGACAGCTTTATTATGAGCGTAATGGCAATAACTCTCTAGATATGGTATTGAGCTTAAATGGACTGCCAATTGCCACAATAGAGCTTAAAAATCAGTTTTCTGGTCAAGATGTTAACAATGCCAAAAAGCAGTATGTTTTTGACAGAGAACCAACCGAACCAATTTTTGCATTTAAAAAGAGGGCTTTAGTGCATTTTGCAGTAGATACTGATGAATGCTATATGACAACAAAGCTAAATGCTAAAGCTACAAGGTATTTGCCTTTTAATTTAGGATTTAATAATGGAGCAGGAAATCCACCAAACAAAGAAGGCTACAGAACAGATTACCTCTGGAACTATGTTTGGGCTAAAGATAGCTTCATGGATATTATTGGTAAGTACTTGCATTTACATTCAGAAGAATTTGAATTGAATGGGGTTAAAAAGAAAAAGGAAACCATGATTTTCCCTCGTTACCATCAATTAGATGTCGTTAGGGAATTGACCAAAAATGCTAAAGCTAATGGAGCAGGTAAAAACTATCTGATTCAACATTCAGCAGGTTCTGGAAAATCCAATTCAATAGCTTGGTTATCTTACCGCTTGTCTAGTTTACATAACACAAACAACGAGCGTATATTTGATTCTGTAATAGTCATTACAGACCGTAAAGTATTAGATAGTCAGTTACAAAATACCATATATCAATTTGAGCATAAACAAGGAGTAGTTCAAAAAATTGACAAGAACTCGCAACAATTAGCAAATGCTTTGACAGCAGGTTCAAATATTGTCATAACAACGCTTCAAAAGTTTCCCTTTATACTCGATAAAATTGGAGAATTGCCAACCAGAAAATATGCGGTCATTATTGATGAAGCCCATTCCTCTCAAGGTGGTGAAGCTACCAAAAAAATGAAAGAGATTTTATCAGCCAAAACATTGGAAGAAGCTCAAGACCTTGAGCTAGATTCTGGTTTAGATGAAGATGCAGAAGATGCAATTAGAAAATCAATGGAAGCAAGAGGTAAACAAGATAATTTAAGCTTCTTTGCTTTTACTGCTACACCCAAAGCCAAAACCGTTGAAGTTTTTGGCACTCCTGATGTTGATAGTAAGCCAAGACCGTTTCACCTATACAGCATGAAACAAGCTATTGAGGAAGGTTTTATTTTAGATGTGCTACAAAACTATACCACTTACAAAACCTATTTTAGACTCTCAAAAGAAATTGAAGATGACCCAAAAGTCAACAAAAAGCAAGCTTCAAGAGCTATTGGTAGATTCCTTTCTTTGCACCCTCATAATTTAGCTCAAAAAACCGAAGTTATCGTTGAGCATTTTAGGCAAGTAGTTTCAAAAAAGATTGGAGGTAAAGCAAAAGCAATGGTTGTAACCAGTTCAAGGCTTCATGCAGTGCGATACAAAGAAGAGTTTGATAAATACATAAAAGATAAAGGCTATACGGACATAAAAACATTGGTTGCGTTCTCTGGTAAGGTAATTTATGACACTTATCCAGAAGGTGTAACTGAAATCGAGCTTAATGGATTTAAAGAAAAGGAACTGCCTAAAAAATTTGGTACAAATGAATATCAATTGCTTTTAGTAGCTGATAAATACCAAACAGGATTTGACCAACCATTACTGCATACAATGTATGTTGACAAAAAATTATCAGGCGTTAAATGCGTACAAACACTTTCAAGGCTTAACAGAATGAGTGCAGGAAAAGAAGATACGTTTATATTAGATTTCTCTAATGAAGTGGAGGAAATTATAAGCTCATTCCAACCCTACTATGAATTAACAACCATTGAGACTAATACTGACCCAAATCATTTATATGATTTAAAAAATGAAATTGAGAAAGCTCAAGTAATTTGGCATTCGGAGGTTGATAATTTCTGCAATGTTTATTTTAAATCTATGAATGCTTTAAATGTAAAGCAACAAGCCAAACTAAATGCATTTATAGACCCTGCCGTGGAGCGTTTTAAGCAGTTACCAGAAGAGAACTCCAAAGAAGATGTGATAGGAACGGAAGTAACACAGGACAACTTTAAACATGCTTTACAATCGTTTACCAGAACCTATTCATTTTTGACTCAAATCATGCCGTTTACTGATGTGGATTTGGAAAAGCTTTTCACTTACAGTAGATTCCTTTTAAAGAAATTGCCACGTAAAAACCAACGTGACAGGTTTAAGCTAGGCGATGAAGTCTCATTGGAATATTACAGACTTCAAAAAATTGCTGAACAAAATTTGGTGCTTGAGAGTCAAGGCGAATATGGATTAGAAGGTCTAACAGAATCTGGTATTAGAGCAACTAAAGAGGAAAAAGAAGCTTTATCTGAAATCATTAATGTTCTTAATACAAAATTTGGCACAGAGTTTACAGAGGCTGATAAGCTATTTTTTGACCAAATTGAAGAAGAACTAGTAGCAGATAGCAAATTATCTGAACAAGCCCAAAATAATACGTTAGACAACTTTAAATTTGGCTTTGAAGATGCTTTTATGGATAAGCTCATTGGTCGTATGGAACAAAATCAAGACATCTTTTCTAAAATGATGGACGATAAGGATTTTGGAATGATTGTAAGGAACTATATGTTGAAGAAGGTTTATAAGAGATTGAATGGGTAGGAGTATTTAATTTTATCGTTACATTTAGATTTTATTATTTTTATGGAAAAGCCCGTTAAAGAAATTAAAGAAGATTACTCAAAATATGAACAATTATTGGGTGAAATTAAGAGTTCCTCAACTCAAGTTGTAGTGCTAGATGAGGTGAAAAAAAATCATGAAAACACAAGGTGTAAGAAAGTATATGTCGCTCATGAAACTTTAAATGAAAAGTTAGAGCTAATAGTTGAGTCAAAGATTGTAAATAAGAAAGATTTTAAGTTTAAATTAAGAGCTCCAGATTATACAAGCATTCCTTTTTTTAGGTTTGATTCTGATGGTGTTGCTCATTATAATAGAGTTCCAAATTTAGAATTACCAAAACAAAAAGTAAATACACCCCATTTTCACAAATATGACTCAGAGGGAAGAAATATTGCCTACAAAACAATCTCATTGGAAAATGATTCAGAGTGTAATGCTCTGTTAAGTGATATTAACCTGTGTATGTCTCATTATTGTGACGAGTCCAATACCTATTATGAAACTGATGGCTATATTGAAATTATTCAGACTCCACCTTCTGAATTAGATTTTGAAAGTAATAAAGACAATCCAACCGAGGGAGTAGAATATGAATAGATTAGAGAAAATAGCAATTAATGTTCGTGGGAGTTTTGACCAATTATGGTCATTTAAATTAAGAGGGCTTGATACTATTGAAATTAGTACGCCATACTCTACCACTAGCAGTAAATTTGTTTCGATTTATGTTACCGAAAGAAATGGAAAATTTATTATCTCTGATGGTGGGCTTCTTAATTCGGAGGCTTATGAATCAGTTATTGACTATGACAACCAATGTCTATTAAAAATGTTATACCATTTTGAAGCTTTTTATGAAGTTAAAAGGACTCAAGATAAACAAGGTGTTAAGCATTACTATAAGACTACCGTTGAAGAGAACCTTATTCCGAATAAAGTTTATGAAATGGCTCAGTTTGTTTCAATGTGTGCATCTGCTGCTACGGTGCAATTTGAAGACCCTAAAGAAATAGAAGAAAGAAATAACTTTAGAAATAAAGCTTCAACTTACATTAGTGCAAATTTCCAAGAATATAAACCCAGATTTAGCGCAGCATTGGATAAGCATGATTTTCGTTCAGTTAGGTTTAGTGCTTTAATTGAAAGAAAAAATAGATTGAGTTTGATTAGTTATATTACTGGTTCTAATCCTGCTAACTTTAGAAACAGTATAGCAAGAGCTAGCATGAATTTTGAAATTGCATCGTCTTCAATCTATAGTTCTCATATAGACCATAAAATAGCTTTGGTGAATAACCAAGCTGATGGATTTGTTTTAAAACAAATTTCTAAACAACTCAATATATTACAAGAACATACTGATAAAGAAGCTGTGAAATGGTCTGAACGAGAACGTCTTCATGCTATTCTGAGTTAATAAGTTAAGAAGCAGTCTCACTGAATTTATGACTTATATTAAAACTGCTAAATACTGTAAATCATTATCTAGCAGCTTTTTCTTTGTGTTTTAAGAACCTTCATTAAGTAAACGAAACATTATGCTGTTGTATTTGAGTTGAGAGCTGTTTAATAGCTAATATTAAAAGTACCAACAATGCTTTATTGATTCTACTTATTTCTTCTCTAAAAAGCCTGTAATATCTCTCAATAGTTTTAATGTTTTTTGGAGTGGCTTTAGCTAACTTGGTTTGAGTAACTTTGCCTTGTTTTGAGACATCCCAATTAAGCAAGCAAGCCTTTATGTCTGATTTTGTTTTTTCGCTTCGCAATTTTCCAGTTAGCTTGTTAGTTATGGCTCTTTTTTCATTAGCTGTTAAGGTGCTTTTTGGATTAAAAATCACTCTTCTTGGGGCATTAAGGATTGGGTCAAAGTGTTCTCCTTCTTTAGATGTTTTAACAATGCTTTGAACTTCTTCATCTGAAATAGGAGGATTGCATCTTGAATGATTTATATTGATAGTGAGCTTAAGCAATTCATCATGGGATAGATGAGGGTTGAGAGCTCTAAACTGATAAGCTATTGATGATAACTTTTCATTTCTTGACCCTTTGGGAATTGTTTTAGGAATCCATGCCTTAGCAATTAATTCTTTTTCGTCAGGAAAAAATATATATTCTTCGTCTCCAAAGTCATAGTCGTCGATGTTGTCATAATTAATGATGCTTTTTACCCCCTTTTCAGTTGCATCCTTTTTCCTCCCAGCTTTATATAATACTGAACTAGGGGTGTTTTTAGGTTCTTCTTTAGATTTCCATGTAGTTGATTCTACATTGACGTATATTGATGGGTCATAACTTAATACCGTAAACTGTGTAGCTTTCTTTGCTCCTTTATCTGAAACTATAGATAATTCTTTACTTATATCTTCATAAGTCTTATTGAAGTTCTTTTTAGTTAGGTTGTCAACCTTTACTAAAACTCCCCTACCTTGGTTTGATAGTGATAACCAACTGGCAAATATTAAAGGGTTCACTAAATCAATGTCAGTAGTTCCATCAATGTCAATATATATAAAACCAGTAGCTCCAGTAATATTTTTATCATTTTTCCAGCCATCAAATCTAAAGTTGAATGTGACACATGGGAGACATCTTTTTATGTCCTCATACTCTCTTTGATTGCCTGATTTCTCGTGTTCTCTAGCTTCTGATATTAGATGTTTGATTTCTGGTGTTGGGTTTTTTATTATGTCAAGCACATGATAAATGTCAATCTCATTTAAGACTTTAGGGGAAGTTAGGTTCTTATAGCAATTAATCATCTTGACCTCCTTTCTTTGATTTAAAGTTCAATTGCTTAATGGCTTTGTCAAGCTCATGTCTTTTGTAGTAGACCCTGTTACCTAATCCGTAGGATTTTAACCATCCCTTTTTTGTCCAATTGTGAATTGTGCTAATATCAACAGAAAATATTTCAGCCGTTTCTTTTCTAGTTAGATACTCTACTGGTTCTTTTAGTTGAAAGTGTTGCTTAATTTCGCCTAAGTATGACTTTAAGCTGTTTAAAATGTCTCTTTTGAGTTCCTCTGGGCTTACCTGAAATAATTGTATTCCTTCCATAATAATTAAGTTTTATTTTGTTATGGTGCGAAATAGCAAAAGGGAAATAGTAGGGATTCCCTAAAAGAAATAAAACTTAATGTTGAGGTGTGAAACCTAGCTCTATAATCTGTAAGTTTATTTTTTTAACTCGTTCTTTGTTATTTAGGGGATTGTTTCTTTGAGATACATCTTTATTGTCTATTGGGTTTAAATATGATTGAATAGTACCTGATTTTTCGTTAATGAAGGCACTTAATAAAGTTGCTATAGCGTTGGTGGAATATCCATGAGAACCAATTGATTTCAGGTAGTCTATAACCCCTAATTGATATAAGAATATTATCTTTTCTATTGTAGAATTACTATCTGATAAATCAGTAAGAGGGGAGTTGTCAGTTTGCTTTTTCTTGATATAAGTGAAGGTTGTATTTCCCCATTTATCAGTTATCTTGTTTAAGCTGTACCCTAGCTCGAAAACTTTTTGTTCAAGAAATTCCCTTTGTCTCCTTAATGACATTTCAATTTGTTCTTTGATGTTATCAGGAGCAAAATAGAATTGATAATCTTGTGCTATTAAATTATAGTCTTTGATAATAAAATCTATTTCTTGAGCATCATTTTTATCTTTAGTATACTCATCAAACCTTTTTTGATAATGTTTCTTGTATGTTTCGAAGTTGCAACCTATGAAGAATTTTTCTTTAGCTTTACAAGCATCAAATTCTTGACGATAACTTTCTGCTAAATCAAAAGACCAAAACCTTCCAGAAGAAGGATTTTTTATAGTGTCTTCTATACTATGAAATACATGGGGAGGTATTGCCGATATATCCTCTTTATATTCGTCGAATAAATTAGTGGTTTTTATAAATTGTTTAGGAATCATAATTAAGCTAAGCGTGTTTAAGTATTTTTAGTTTTATCTTTTCTTTTAAATCGTCCTCTTTTTGCTTTTTGAATAACTCTGCTGCCTTCTCACTAAGGTGGAAACTTTCTTTGTCTATGTACTTTAAGAAGCTTTTCTCGGTTTCATGTCCTGATATTTCCATAAGCATTTGGTTCGTCCAACCACTCATACCATAAAAATTAGAACAAAATGACCTTCTACAGCTATGATTTTGAATTAATTTGGATTTAGGGTATTTACCAATTACACCCTTAAATCTACCTTCTACAACTTCGTTGATTTCAGCAGTTTCACAAACCTTTTTCATTAATGATGATAAGATACTTCTATTGCTTTGTTCATCGGTTGAGAAATTAGGAGGAAAATCGAAACCATACTTTTTGAGGACATTCTCCACTTTGTAATGAATAGGAATTTTAACTTGTTTTGTGGTTTTAAACTGCTTCATTGATATGTAATAATTACCGTTTTCGTTAATAATCATTGATTTTTTCATCCTAAACATATCAGATATTCTTTGAGCTGTATAGCATCCAATTATTAACCAATCCTTAGCCCTTTCAAGTCGTTTATTGGGCATAGGAGTATCTATTATTTTATCAATTTCATCAAAGGTTAAAAAGGTTACAATTGTTTCGTCTTCATAACCTTTAATTTCTTTGTAGTTAGGATTTATTTTTTTGCCATTGACTTCTGCATCATGTAAAATGGTTTTTAGCCTTTTTAAATATCTACCTCTTGTATTAACTGAAAGGGTTTTAGTTTTTTCTAAATAATCATCAAACTTTTTGGAAAATGTATTATCAACATCAATGATTTTGATTTGTTTGCCTAAGTGTTTTTCATAGTCTTCCAATTGTCTAGTAAAGTTTTCGTATTTAGCAATTGTATTTGCTTTGTATCTTATACTTTTTCCGTTTCTTATAAAAGTTTTAGTTTTAAGTGAACTATAGAAATTTTTTGCATAAGGTATAAGTAAATCAATGTCTTCTATTGGAGTATCGCTAAAATAATCTAGAATTAAAGCCTTAAACCATTTGCTTGATAAATCATTTATGCTTTTACTAGTGCTTCGTTCTATATTGGTAATTTCATCTTCTATATACTGCTCTAATTTTTGAAGTACACTATACAGCTGTTTATTGTTGTGGCTGTTTTTTTTAGGGTAATTTGTTGTGTCGCTCCAATCTGATGCATCCTCAATAGTTTGTCCTGTAGAAAGTCTAAAATCTTTACCTCTTTTAAGTGAGATTCTAACATATACTTTGCTTTGACCCTTTTTTAGATTTGGATAATACTTAATTGTTGCCATTTGTTTGCTTTATTATATAAGCAAAGATAACAAAAATGTTTTAAAATTATCCAACATTTTATCCAACATCATAATTATCTAATACCATTTACTTAAATTTCCTTCAATCAAATGTATTGATTTTATTAGCATTTACAGTAGATTAAGTAAAGATTAAGACAAAACAAGAAATTTAATAACTCCCCAAGAGGGGGAGCAAAACTGGAAAGCCACCTAAGAAATTAGGTGGTTTTTTTATGTACTAAACCTTCATACTCATTGCATTCTCTGCATTAATTACATTTTACTTCAAATGCCAACTTTGACAAGTTTTTTAGTAAAAAAAGGGTGTATAAAAGGTTGCCGTCAAATTAAAAAAGGTTGCATTCAATCAATTTTAATTTCCTTAACTATGGCATCGAAATATTGATTAATATTTTTACTCCTATAAAGGTTATTTGGATGATAGGTTCTAAAACAATTTTTATAACCTTTAATTTCTAATCTTGCTAATTTTCTAACTGACACAGACTCATCAATTGCATATTTATCTACCTGAAAATGCTCACTTATGATATTATCATAATATGGTCCAGATAAAAAAATAATAACGTTTGGTTTAATTATTTTAAGCTCTTCTTGAATTACTTTGAAATAATCATGCTCAATACTTCTAATATACTGAGGAGGTTTATTTTTGCCTTTCGCTTTTCCAATTTTTAGAACATTATTCCAAATAGCACTAATATTTTTATTAGGATATTTATCTTGAACGAGGGTTTTTAAAAGTTTTACCCCATTCCAAAATTGTCCTCCTCTTTTGTAGCATCTATTACTCCAATAAAAATCATCATATGCTTTAGTTAATTCTTCTATACTAGAAATACTTTCATACCATCCATTAGTTTCTTGACCAATAAACATAATTTTAATATCAGAATTTACAAACTCATTATCAACGGAAAGGAGTAACGGATTTGCAGGTTTCACCTCTTTAGTGGAGTCATTATTAATTTCACCTAATTCTTTTGATAAAAGAGTCCATTTGCTCTCGTATAGTTTTATTAATTCTGAATTCATTTAATGGGATGTTACTTATTATAATGAATTTTTATTTCAATATCCATTACATCATAAAATTTCAATTGTCTTGCTTTCAAATAAGCAGCTATGTTTTCACTAATTTTTAGCATGGCTTTTTGGTAATCTAATTTTGTAATACTCTCATAACAATAGTCGTTAAAAACTTCTTCCTCAGTTCCATCTTTAAGCTTCAGCAAATAATAATATCCAGTAGTGTAATTCATTTTTTAATTAAAAATTAAGAAGTTCTATAAAAGTATTAATAAAATAAAAACTAAAACATTAATTACGTCATGAAAATTAACAAATTATCAATAAGACTCATCCTTTCAAAAACAAGGATTAGAGAAGATTTTAAATGCCCATTATATTGTAGAATTACATTTCGTGAAAAACGAAAAGAATTCTCCACAGGACTATTTATCAATCCTAAACACTGGAACAGTAAACAACAAATAGTAAAACCTCCTGAACCCGACAGCGATACCATAAACTCACAACTTAGCCTTATTAAGACAAAAATTAATAGGGCTTTTTTATTGCTTCAAGTTAAGGAAGCAAACTTTACTGTTGAAGACATTTACAGCCTTTATAAAGGCAAGAAACTAGTTAAAGAACACAATGTGATTGAATACTTTGAACGTTACTTAAACAGGCTTAAAACACTTATAGGCATTGATTTAAAACAGGTAACCTGGAATAAATTTAACTACGTTAAAAATGATGTTAAAGCATTCATTAAATGGCAGTACAAAACCAATGATATCCAACTAGGAAATCTAGAATTACAATTTTTGATTGACTTTGAATATTACTTAAAAGTTGTAAAAAAACAAAAGCAGGTCACTATAAATAAAGCTATACAACGTTTTAGGAAACCCATTAAAGTTGCTGTTTCTGAAGGTTATTTAGAAAGTGACCCCTTTATGCTTTTTAAATCTAAACGTGTTAACAAAGAAGTGGTGTTTTTATCTCCAGAAGAACTTTCAGAATTGGAAAAACATGAGTTTACACAACCAAGATTGAAACTAGTAAAGGATTTATTTGTGTTCTGCTGTTACACTGGTTTACCATATAACGAGCTGATGAATCTTAAAAAAAGACACATAGTTAAAGGTTTTGATGGCAATTTGTGGATTAAAATAAAGCGTGATAAAACTTCTAAGGAATTATCAATCCCCCTACTCCCAAAAGCTGAATCCATTTTAAATTCCTACCAAAATGAAGATGAAATGATTTTCCCTAGAATAAGCAATCAAAAGTATAATTCTTATTTAAAGGAAATAGGCGGAATAGTTGGTATTGAAAAAAACCTAACAACGCACATAGCTAGAAAAACATTTGCTTCTACGGTCTTATTGTATAATGATGTACCAATGGAAATAGTTAGTGAATTATTAGGGCATTCCAGCATGGCAGTTACACAAGAAAGCTATGGGAAAGTGGTTCAAAAGAAGATTAGTTTAGAAATGGAAAGGTTGAAGGGAAGTGATTAGCTTCCCTTTTTTATTGCTCTTATTTTTTAATGATTTTTTTTGTTTCCACATTACTCATGGTATCTTCTACTTTAATAAAATAAAGACCAGTCCTTAATGAGGATATATCGATTGATTTATTATTAAAACTAGACAATATTACTTGCCCAATATTATTATAGATTTTTAAACTGGATATTTGAGATTCAGAGCTAATGTTTAACATTCCTGTTGTTGGATTTGGGTACAAGTGGAATTTAGATATCAAATATTCATCTGTACTCAAAAGACTGGTGATTTCTGTAGTAACCATATTAGTAGTAATTGCAGGATTAAAATCAAAATAAATATCAGCTTGATTTGTCATTATATCTCCAACAACTACATCACCTTTGGGTTTTATTTTATAGGATATAAAACCATGAGAATTAGGCTCATCATCAGTACTATCAGGTAAATAAATGCCATTAAAAATAAATTTGACTTCATTTCCATTTTTTATTTCAACTCTGCCTTCATGACTTGACTCAACAAGCTGAAATGAATTCCAATCAAAGTTTGAATCTAAAACATTTTCAATAAAAATATTAATTGCTTCAGCAGTTCCCGTATTTTGAAACCGTATTGTATAATGTAAATATTTATTAGTGTCTTCTATCAATACTTCATTACCTTCCAAAACAGATATATCATTTGGATCAAATGAAT
The DNA here is from genome assembly GCA_002441545.1 of Flavobacteriaceae bacterium UBA6231. Classification (GTDB taxonomy): domain Bacteria; phylum Bacteroidota; class Bacteroidia; order Flavobacteriales; family Flavobacteriaceae; genus Yeosuana. Next base: position 22,760 of record DJWL01000171.1, read on the forward strand.
CGACAACAGTTTGATTAAAGGCAATTGTATTGTTTTCCACATTCTCATCTGTAATAGTGGGGTTTATAAATGCAGAAAAGTTTAAAATGTCATCAATATTTGTTTGAGGTGGAGAGAATATATGAAACAACATTTCAATTCCCCTAGATTCCATAGGTGATAAATTATTATATTCAAAAGTTAAAGTATTGGGCGTTTGGGAAACCAATGGCGCATCAGCAGACAAAAATTCCATTTTATTGTTGTCATATACAAAACCTATATCTCCGTCTAAAGTTGTTGTGCCTATGTTTTGAAATACAATATGATAAAATCTTTCAGAATTCGGTCTAGGTTCCAATACTGGGAATACACTTATTGACACATCATTAATACCAGCCATTGGTTCTAAACAAAAATTAACTGTTTCAGTATTACCTATACCAATAAAATTAGATTCATCAGAGATAGGTGATGATGTATAATATTGGATTGGAGAATTTATGTATGTTGAATAATTGCCTTCAACAGGGAATAATTGATAAAAACCATTATTAGAAGTAAATGTACTAAATGTATCTACCCCATTATTAGTGGTAATCATTAAATTTGGAATTACAGAATCTTCTTGGTCACATCCATTTGCATTTAAATCTAATCGAACGATTCCATTTATTTCATTTTTAGTGACTCCTACGTTTTCAATCCATTCTATTTTTTGACTTGATGAAGTTGAAATGAAATCTACATCACCATCTAAATCAATATCCCCAATATTAAATTCTAATCCATTTGATATTGTTTGTCTAACACCAAACGTTCCTAGCCCATCTGTATTTTCAAACCATACTATTAAATATTCATAAGGAGGTATGGCATTCTGGTATATGGTAGAAACCACATCTAAATCACCATCAAGATCGACATCAATTCCATATAAAGATTTCCCAGGATATATATCATTGACCATTATTTGCTGTTTTAACTCAAAAGTTCCCAAACCATCGGTGTTCTCAAACCATTTTATTGCAGCGTTCGAATTGGTTACAATATCCAAATCCCCATCTCCATCTATGTCAAAGGATTTAACACTCTTTGGTTGGGGCATGTAAAATCCAACTTCAACAATGTTTTCACTACCAAAACCCCCTAAGCCATCTGTATTTTCAAACCATACTACTTTATTATCATTTTTTGAAGTTGCAATCACGTCCATGTCATTGTCTCCATCAATATCAACTGAGTACACAAAATTTGCCCCATTTATTGAATTGGAGATAATTGATTGAGATTCAAAAGCACCATTTCCAAGATTTCTATACCATGCTATTTTATTATCTCCAGAAGAAGCTGAAACTAAATCTTTATAACCATCATTATCTAAATCAACCCCAAAAACTGAAGTTGTATTTTGCACCTCAGTACTAATAATTTTCTTGGTGCTAAAAGTTCCTAGACCATCTATATTTTCAAACCAGAATATTTCTTGATTTATTTGGAAAGAAGCAGCAACTAAATCATTATCTCCATCATTATCCACATCAATGCAATCCATAGTTTGAACATTTAAAGCATCATTTGAAATGATGTACTGTTTGCCAAAAGCTCCTTTGCCATCTGTATTTTCATACCAAGCGATTTTACTATCATATCGTGAAGCCGATATCACATCTAAATCCCCATCTCCATCGATATCTTTATTAACAACCGCTTCAATCAAATTAACATTAATTGTCATTTCCTTTTGGTCTCCAAAAGTTCCCAACCCATCTAAGTTTTCATACCATGCAATTTTATTATCAACACCAGAACCAGAAATTACATCAATGTCACCATCCCCATCCAAATCCTCAAAATGAACAGTTCTAGCACCATTTGCTTTTGCTGAAATAATATTCTCTAAACCAAAATTCCCCAAGCCATCTGTATTTTCAAACCAAGAAATTTTATCATCTTGAAATGATGCAGATATAACATCTAAATCTCCATCACCATCAATATCTGCAACTTTTACAGATTTGGCATCAACATCCGATGAAAGTACTTGTTTTAAAACAAAACCACCTAAGCCATCTGTATTTTCAAACCAAGTCACTTTGTTGTCGTTTTCGGTACCTAAAACTAAATCCATATCATTGTCTCCATCAATATCAGCTGCGTAAATGGATCTAGCTCCATATGCTGTAGAAGATATAGTTTTTTCAGCACTAAAACTGCCTAATCCATCAGTGTTTTCAAACCAATAGATTTTGTATGTTGAACTAGATCCAGGTGCAGAAAGTAAATCATTGTCTCCATCTCCATCAATATCTGCGGCAAAAATACTCCACCCATTATCAATTGTAGATATTAATTGCTTAGGTCCAAACCCCCCTTTAGAGTCTATGTTTTCATACCACGCAATCTCGTCTAAACCCCATGAAGCTGAAACTACATCTAAATCTCCATCTCCATCAATATCATTTGTTATAGCTGTAGGAGCATATTGCACTTCTGTAGTAATTATGTGACGCACACTAAAAGTGCCAAGTCCATCAACATTTTCATACCACGCTACTTCAGCATAAGAACCATATAAAATATCTAAATCTCCATCATCGTCAATATCACTAGTATATACTGATTCTACTGAACTCGCTGAAGTTGTAATAATTTTTTGTTCAAAATTACCGAGACCATCAATATTTTTAAACCAAGAAATTTTATTATTTGACCGCGCAGCTGATATTACGTCAATATCTCCATCTCCATCTAAATCTCCTGAATAAACCGAATGTGCATCATTTGCTGAATAAGTGTCATCAATTATTATATGATTTTGAAACCCAATTTGCGAATAAAAATTAAGAGAAAGTAAAAAAAATATAAGGGTGAATAGTTTTGTTCTCATCCAAAAGCTAGATAATGTTAATTGTAAACAATATTAACATTTTAAATTCACTAAACCTTTAATTTGAGGTTTTATTTGTAAGTCAATTCGTTGAAATGGAAGCTTTACAGGATAAAAATTAACCTCAATACTCTGGAATTTTTTTTGTTGAGCTTGTATGCGGTTCTGAAAAAAAATAAATTAAAAGAGGTGCAAAGTTTTAAATATGGAAATGAACTTGATAAGTATACTTCAACTATAACCCTACCCACAAAAAAAATAATTAAGATGTCAAAGTTGTCAAAGCCAACTTGACAACTTTATTTGAGAAATTAGGGGTCTCATTAAAAAACGGGGTGTCCCTATTTAATAATCCGAATTGTATACCAGAAAGCACTTGACTATCTGAAAACCTGCGATTGCTATGTTCTGTATTATTCATTTCTTTTAATAGATTATCTATTATTCAATAAATTGATATAACTTTATATTGGAGTATTTTGAGTTTTTTTTTGAAATTATACAATCAAAAACAATGAACTTCTTAGCTCCTTCTTTTTTGGGAAACTTGTTTTAATTAGTTGAAAATTTAAAGGTTGTTTTGGTATGATAAGTTTCACCTGGGTTCAAAACCACACTAGGGAAATCTTTTTGGTTTGGAGAGTCTGGATAATGTTGAGTTTCTAAACAAAATCCTGTTCTATGTCCATAAGTTCCACCTTGTTTACTAGGTAAAGTTCCATTTAAAAAATTACTTGTGTAAAACTGTATACCTGGTTCATCTGAAAAAACTTCGAGTAGTCTACCACTTATTGGTTCATAGGCTGTTGCCGCCAATCTCATTCCTTGATTTTGATTATTTAAGACCCAACAATGATCATATCCAAACCCTCTTTTAAGTTGTACATTGTCTACTTCAATGTCCTTCCCAACGGTTTTAGTCATTCTAAAATCAAAGGGTGTATTTGTCACATCTTCTAATTCTCCTGTTGGAATCAATGTTGCATTAACAGGAATAAATTTATCGGCATTAATAGTAACCTCATGATCCAAAATAGGTTTTGAATAATCACCGGATAAATTAAAATATGAATGTTGTGTTAAGTTTACTATCGTTTTTTTATCAGTTGTCGCCTCATAATCTACTTCTAAAACATTATCATTATTTAGAGTGTAAGTTACTTTTGTGTTTAGATTTCCAGGATAACCTTCTTCCAAATCTTTGCTTAAATAGGTTAGAACTAACGAAGCCGACGTATTATCAGATTTTGTTTTTGTAACAGTCCAAACAACTTTATCAAAACCTTTTACGCCACCATGTAAATGATTAGGGCCATTATTGGTTGCAAGCTTAATCTCTTCACCATCTAATGAAAATTTACCCTTAGCTATTCTGTTACCATACCTTCCTATTAATGCTCCAAAGAAGGGGCAGTCTTTAGTATATTCAGGATTTGTATATGCTTCTAATGAGTCAAAACCTAGTACGACATCTTCAATAACATTATTTTTATTTGGAACTTTTAATGATGTAATAATACCGCCATAAGTCATAATGCACACTTCCATGCCCTTTTCATTTTTTAAAGTATAACGGTTTATTTTTGTACTATCATTCATAATTCCAAAAGTGTCTTCTGAAATTGTTACTGGGTTTGATTTCTCTGTTGTCATATTTTTATAGGTTTGATCAAGAAAAATACATCGGAAAACAAGTAAACAACTTCTATTTAAAGTTGTAATATCTTCATGTCTCTTTAATTTCCTTTTTGATAATCTGCTAAAAACTGAGCTAATCCACTATCTGTTAATGGGTGTTTCAATAATCCAGTAATAGATGATAATGGACCGGTCATAACATCACTGCCTATTTTGGCACAATCTATAACATGCATAGTGTGACGAATGGATGCTGCTAAAATTTGAGTATCAAAGGCGTAATTATCATAAATCTGTCTTATTTCAGCAATAAGATGTAAACCGTCAGTTGAAATATCATCTAATCTTCCTAAGAAAGGCGATACGTAAGTTGCCCCAGCTTTAGCAGCTAATAAAGCTTGTCCTGCAGAAAAAACCAAGGTTACATTTGTTCTTATTCCTTTATCAGAAAAGTATTTACAAGCTTTTACTCCGTTTGCTATCATAGGTAACTTTACCACAATTTGAGGATGTAAAGCGGCTAGTTCTTCTCCTTCTTTAATCATGCCTTCTAAGTCGATTGAAATAACTTCTGCAGAAACATCACCATCAACAATATTGCAGATATCTACATAATGTTTTAAGATATTCTCTTTACCAGTAATACCTTCTTTTGCCATTAAAGATGGATTGGTGGTTACACCGTCCAAAACCCCTAAAGCCTGTGCTTCTTTAATTTGATCTAAATTTGCTGTGTCAATGAAAAATTTCATGCTATATTTTTATACTGTTTTTAAATATTCTAATACTTGTTTGCTTACTTTTTCTCCAGTAAAGCCAAACTTATCGTCTAATACATTTGCAGGAGCAGAATAACCAAAATGGTCAAGTCCGAAAACTTTACCTTTTTCACCAACAAGTCCTTCTAAATTGACTGGTAATCCAGCTGTTAAACCAAATAATGGTTTGTTTTTAGGAATAATACTATCTTGATAAGCTTTAGATTGAAGTTTGAATAATCCTTCAGAAATAACTGAAGCTATATTTACTTTTAATCCGTTTTCTGATTCTAAAATCTCAGCGGCCGCTATTAAAGTTGCTACTTCAGATCCGTTTGCGATTAAAACCACATCTGGGTTCTCAACTTCTTTCACTAAATATCCACCTTTTTCAGCTGCAAGGGCTTCTTGATATCTTGAAGTTCCCATTGCCGGGATGTCTTTAATATTTTGTCTAGAAAGAATTAAACCTGTTGGCGTATTTTTGTTTTCCAAAGCCATTTTCCAAGCTACTGAAGTTTCAGCAGAATCTGCAGGGCGCAACGCTAAGAAACTAGGTTTACCGCTGTGGTTTTTAAGTTTTTCCAATAAACGAATTTGAGCTTCTTGTTCAATTGGTTGATGTGTTGGTCCATNNTAAACGAATAGCTGGTTTCATATAATCTGAAAACACAAAGAAGGTTGCTACTACCGGAATAATACCACCATGTAAAGCTAATCCGTTAGCGATACATGCCATAGTTAATTCTGCAACACCTGCTTGTAAAAACGATCCGCTAAAATCACCTTTTTTAAGAGCATGAGTTTTCTTTAAAAAGCCGTCAGTTTTATCACTGTTAGATAAATCGGCAGAAGACACAATCATGTTTTCTACGTTCTCAGCTAAATAAGCTAATACATCAGCAGATGCTGCTCTTGAAGCTATTCCCGATTTGTGTTCGATAGATTCAAAATCTAAAACAGGAAGTTCTCCTGATAAAAACTTATCTAATTTATTAGATAGTTCTTGGTTTTCTTTTTTCCAAGCGTTTATTTTTGCTTTCTTTTCAGCAGCTTTAGCAGCTTTTTGTTTTAATAAGTCTTTATAAAAAGCGCTTACATCCTCGTAAATATCGAATGGGTTTTCAGGATCAGCTCCTAAGTTTAATAATGTTTTTGT
>DJWL01000117.1 GCA_002441545.1 Flavobacteriaceae bacterium UBA6231
CCTAAAGCAGTTGAAGCTATGCAATCGTTGTCAAGTCACGATTTATCTGCCATTTCGTTTTACAATTTTATAGTTGGTGATTTTGCAGGTATTGATAATGTTATTATTTCGGCTACAGGTTATACTGGAAGTGGTGGTTTTGAAATTTATTGTAAAAACAGTGAAGTCAAACAAATTTGGGATAAAGTGTTTGAAGCTGGAGCTTCTTATGGCATAAAACCTATTGGTTTAGCAGCGCGTGATACCTTGCGATTAGAAATGGGATATTGCTTATATGGCAATGATATTGATGATACCACCTCGCCTATTGAAGCTGGTTTAGGTTGGATAACAAAATTCACTAAAGCTTTTACAAACTCAGAAGCTCTAAAATCTCAAAAAGAACACGGTCCAAAACGCAAATTAGTTGCTTTTGAATTAGATGAACGTGGTGTACCACGTCATGGTTATGATATAGTTGATGCTAATGGCGTTAAAATTGGAGAAGTTACTTCAGGTACCATGGCACCATCATTAAATAAAGGTATTGGCTTAGGTTATGTGCCAACTGCATTTGCAGAAGTTGGCAGTAAAATCAATATTCAAATTCGAAAAAATGCTATATCAGCAACCGTTGTAAAATTACCTTTTTATAAAAACTAAAATGCGAAATTTTCAGCCTGTTCTTAATGAAATTTATTCTAACATAAAAAAAACTAAAGACAAAGGTATAGTAGCATCTTACATTCCAGAACTAGCATCCATTGACAAACATAATTTTGGCATTCATTTAAGAACCATAGAAGGACACGAATATGCTGTTGGCAATTACAATAAATTGTTTTCAATTCAAAGTATTTCAAAAGTATTAACACTTACCAAAGCTACTTCAATTATAGGTAGCGATATATTTAAACGAGTTGGTGTTGAACCTTCTGGCCATCCATTCAACCAACTATCATTATTAGAAATAGAAAACGGTATTCCTAGGAATCCATTTATAAATGCAGGAGCTATTGTGATTGCAGATATATTAGTTTCTCGTTTGGAAAACCCTAAAGAAGATTTTTTAAACTTTATAAGAAATGTAACTTCAGACAATACAATACAATACAATGAGTCCGTGGCACTTTCAGAGAAAAAAACTGGTTATAAAAATTTTGCTGCTGCAAACCTTCTCAAGTCTTTTGGCAACTTAAAAAATGATATAGACATCGTATTAGATTTTTATTTTCACCAATGTTCTATTGAAATGACTTGCAGCCAACTGTCAAAAGCTTTTTATTTGTTTGCTAATAAAGGAAAATGTTTACGGAATATTGTACATCTTACAGAAAGTCAAGTAAAAAGAATTAATGCCTTAATGTTAACCTGCGGTTTTTATGATGAAGCAGGCGACTTTGCCTTTGAAGTTGGATTACCAGGAAAAAGTGGCGTTGGCGGAGGTATTGTTGCCTTTTTACCAAATAATTTTATTATTACCACTTGGTCGCCAGGTTTAAACAAAAAGGGAAATTCTAAATTAGGCATGCAAGCTTTAGAGCAGTTTACTACTAAAACCCAAATGTCAATTTTCTAGGATTTTTTATTTTATGAAAAAAGAAGAAAGTAAGCACAGAATACTAATTTTAGGAGCCAGCGGATTTTTGGGTGGTTCTCTTTATAAAGAACTCTGCTCCTATTTTAAAACATTTGGCACCTATCATAAGGATAATGCAATCTTTAGTAATAATAAGCATTTTTTTCAGTATAATTTGGAAGAAGATGATGTGTTTGAAATACTGGACATTATAAAACCAACTATCATAATATCATCACTAAGAGGCGATTTTTCAGCACAAGTAATTGTTCATAAACACCTTTCAGAATATATAATATCACATAACTGTAAACTTATTTTCTTATCATCAGCCAATGTTTTTGATGCATATAGTAAATACCCAAGTTATGAGCATGATAAAACACTAAGTAACAGTATTTATGGGCATTTTAAAATAAAGATTGAAAATATGCTCTTAAGATTACCAAAAAAGAAAACAGCTATTATTAGGTTGCCAATGGTTTTTGGAGCACAATCGCCTAGGCTAAATGTAATTACTCAAAGTTTAAAAGAACAAACGCCAATAGATGTTTTTCCAAACTTGATAATGAATGTCACTACAGATTCAAAGTTTAGTCAACAAATTCATTACATTATTAATCGTGATAAATCTGGTGTTTTTCATTTAGGAAGTAATGATTTGGTTCATCATGATGATTTTATAAAAGAAATTGTTGAGTCTCTTGGCTACAAAAATGCGTTACTTAAAAATGTTTATACCACTAATGATGAACGCTATTTAGCAGTCTTACCAAAAGATAATTTATTGCCTAAACATTTACAATTGCAAAGTCAAGATATACTAGCTGAAATAAAATAATAATTTATTGTTACACTATAAATCATTAAATTAGTTGAAAACCTGGTATATAAAACAAATATTATGAATAAACTTTCAGAACAAGAAATTGAAACAAGATTATTAAGATTTCCAGATTGGGAATATTATGATGATGCTATTCATGCAGAATTTGAATTTGAAAATTTCAAAGACTGCTTTAGTGCTATGAGCCGAATCGCATTTGAGTGTGAAGCCTTAAATCATCATCCAGATTGGTCAAATGTATATAATGTACTCACTATTTCCCTTTCAACACATAGTGCAAATGGAGTAACCGCTTTAGATTTTAAATTAGCCGAAGCCATAGAAACTATTGTAGAACCTGATGAAGAATAATTTTATTTTTTCATGTAGCCTTATTACTTTTGCACTCAGAAAATAAAACAATAAAATTCCTTTGTTAAGGAATATAAAAACACATAAATATGGGAAGAGCTTTTGAATTTAGAAAAGCACGTAAAATGAAGCGTTGGTCTGCCATGAGCAAAGCGTTTACACGTATTGGAAAAGATATTGTAATGGCTGTAAAAGAAGGCGGTCCAGACCCAACTAGCAATGCGCGTTTAAGAGCCGTAATACAAAATGCAAAGGCGGTAAATATGCCTAAAGATAATGTTGAGCGTGCCATAAAAAGAGCTAGCGACAAAAGTCAAGGCGATTATAAAGAAGTTATTTTTGAAGGTTACGCACCTCACGGTATTGCTGTTTTAGTTGAAACTGCTACAGATAATAATACGAGAACGGTTGCTAATGTGAGAAGTTATTTCAATAAATGTGATGGTAGTTTAGGAACCTCAGGTTCTGTGGTTTTTATGTTTGATCACACTTGTAATTTCAGAATTAATGCTGAAGGTTTAGATCCTGAAGAAGTAGAATTAGAGTTTATCGATTATGGCGCAGAAGAAGTTTTTGCTGATGAAGATGGCATTTTAATTTACGCACCTTTTGAAAGTTTTGGCGCCATACAATCTGCTTTAGAAGAAAAAGGGATAGAAATTTTATCCTCTGGTTTTGAGCGCATTCCACAGGTTACAAAACAATTAAGTGCAGAAGAAGTTGCAGATGTTGAAAAGCTTTTAGAAAAACTAGAAGAAGACGATGATGTACAATATGTATATCATACTATGCAAGAAGTGGAAGAATAGATTTCTTTCAAACAGATATTCAAGAGGGCTTTTTAGCCCTCTTTTTTTGTTTTAAAAATTAATTTACTTTTTAAAACTGTAATCATTTTCCTGTGACATTTGTCATAGGAAATACTGATTTAATTATCTAAATTAATAGCATTCTCTAATACCTAAGCACATGTCTAAAAAAACAGCTATATGGTTATTCCTTTTTATTGCCCTAAAGTCTTTTTCACAATCTGCCACTGATGTAATAGCAAACAACATTACTATTGGTAAAAATAATATTCTTCAAAACGAAATTATAGCCAAAGAATATACATTTGAAAAAAGAATTCATCATTCTTACATAGATTCTATAACAGGTTATGCGACATTGGAGTTAAGAAAATTGAGCAAGAATGGTAAAATTGCTGGTATAAATGGATTGATTGTTCTTTTTGATTTAAACACTAAAACTGTAAAATGGACAAAAAAAGTTGATTATTCTACTTCTAGCATAAAACAGTATAATGATATAATCATTCTTTCAAAGGGAAATAAAACTATACGTCTTAACATTGAAGATGGCTCTGAAATGTGGGAAACTAAAAATGATATATATTATGTAGATGCTTCTAAAAAAATAGCTATTGGATATAAAAATACAGGCTTTGCCAGTAATTTACATACACTTGAAGGAATTGATTTAACAAATGGAATAACACTTTGGTCGAAAGAGTTAAACAGAGAGTATGGATGGAACAGAATTTTTAGTTTAAATGAATCAGAATTACTTATTGCTGCTGGTGGTTTGCATCGTTTAAATGTTAAAGACGGACTTGGTTGGGATTATGAAACTGTAACTGGTAAAAAGGATTATACTGAAACTATAGCAAAAAATGTTGGAGGAATAGCATTAGGTCTTTTAACAGGAACTTACATAGTATCTACGGGTTCTAATGTAGTTACTGATGTTGTTTCTAATACACTTATTGATAGTACTCATATATATATGGCTTCTAAAGAGCAATTAGCATGCTTGAAAAAAGATAACGGCTCCATCATTTGGACCTATCAGTTACCAGAAGATTCAACTAGTAAATCATCTCTTATAATTCAAGATTCCTCTTTGATTTTAATTAATAAAGGCTATGCCTTTTGGAGAAATAGAACTATAAATTTTGGTGAACCATTCATTCTAAAAATAAATAAAGAAACTGGAAAAGAGGTCTATTTCAAATCTTTAAACGAAAAGGAAAATCCGGTTTACAATTATAAAATTGAAAATGATAGTCTTTTAGCATTATTTAAAAATCAATTAACAAATTATTCATTATCTGATGGCTTGAGTGGACAATCAAACACCTTTAATAATGAAACATATGGTGATTTTAAATTCTTTGTTGGAAATAGCCTTTATAAAAAAGCTGAAGATTCAGATTCAAACTATGTTACAGTTAACGACTCCATCAATATTTTTGTGCAAACAAGTAAAGGAAAAACAATTAAAATTGATAAAAAATTCAATGTAATTGAAGCATACGATTTTGACAATTTATATTTAAGACATAGTATTTATAAAAACTTCACATTGCTCAATCAAAAAGATTATATTATAATTTTAGATTCAAATAATAAATCAATTGCAGAATTAAATGTTTCATTTGATTCGCTCATCATTGGAGATAAATTATATGATTTAAAAGATAATAAGCTATTAGAAGTCAATCTTGCAGAAATACTTAATACTACAAGTGAGAGTTCTTTTTAATAGACTTTAAGATACTTTTCTTTTTTGAAAGTTTCATTTTTTCTAAAAAAAACGTTATATAATTAACTTAATTATATCAAATTCAAATACTAATAATATTAACTTTGTTATTGATGACTTTATAATATCATTAATAACATGACAAAATCCATTTTGACAATTATTCAATACCTAAAAAAGTTTTTACTTGTAGCTTTTATTTTTGTTTCAATACAACANNGATAGCTTTAACAGATGAAACAAACGAAATTGATGTTGCAGCAGAAATTAAAATCAAATTTAATAAAGCAATAAAGGATTTTTATCTTGATTTGGTATCAAAACAATCAGATAATACAGGAATGGCAGTCGAATCTGTTATGGAAAACAATCAACCTATTTCCTTTTCACAAAATAGTAATCAACTTTTAATGAACATAAGTCTATCTAAGGCTAACGAATTAAGAACTTATGTTATAAAGTACAAAGGCATTCCTGCAGATGGATTAATTATTTCAAAAAACAAATTTGGTGATAGAACTTTTTTCGGTGATAATTGGCCAGATAGAGCTAAAAACTGGTTGCCAGTAGTTGATCATCCTTCAGATAAAGCTACTGTTGAATGGGATATTACAGCACCTTCTCATTACCAAACCATAGGAGGCGGTTTAATGATAGAGAGAACAAATATTGATGATAAAACTACCTTAACTCGTTGGAAAATGGACACGCCAATCCCTACAAAAGTTATGGTAATTGGTGTAGCGCGATTTGCTATTGAAAATCTGGAAGAAATATATAACATTCCTGTTTCTTCATGGGTGTATCCTCAAGATAGAGATAAAGGGTTTAAAGATTATGCCTTAGCACTTCCAATACTTGATTTTATGATTAATCATGTTGGTCCTTATCCTTTTGATAAGCTAGCCAATGTGCAGTCAAAAACACTTTATGGTGGTATGGAAAATGCAGGAAACATTTTTTACAACGAAAACAGTATTACAGGTAATGGTGATTATGAAGCTGTTATAGCTCATGAAATAGCACATCAATGGTTTGGCGATTCTGCCTCAGAACGAAATTGGTATCACGTTTGGTTAAGCGAAGGTTTTGCAACCTATTTTGAAAATCTTTTTTATGAAAATGAATATGGGCGAGATTCATTTGTTAAAAAAATGAAAGAAGATAGAGAGAAAGCTATAAGATATTCAAAGCAAAGTCAATCACCTATTGTTGATACCACTATTACTGATTATTTACAACTATTAAGTCCGAATACTTATGAAAAAGCAAGTTGGGTTTTACATATGCTAAGAAAAGATCTAGGCGATGAATTATTCTGGAAGGGCATTAAAAAATATTATGTTACATACAAATACAATAATGCTTTATCTGAAGATTTTCAACGAGTTATAGAGGAAATTTCAAGTAAAAATTTAAATAGTTATTTTAAACAATGGTTATATCAGTCAGGTCATCCAAAACTTGATATTTCATGGAATGCAAATAATGATTTAATTATTGAAATTAAACAAATTCAAGATAATATTTTCACGTTTCCTATTGATATGAAAATTTATTTTGAAGATGGAAGTTCTACTATTGAAACTATTTCTGTGTCTAATAAAAATCAAAAAGTAAGTTTTCCTATATCAAAAAACATCATTTCCGTAGAACCAGATCCTAATACTTGGTTGTTTTTTGAATTGAACTCTTTAAAACAAATCTGAATATTTTAATTATATGATGAAAGTCAATTTTTAGATTGCAGAAATTTGATAATTTTATTCGTTGAAAGACAAAATATCTTTTATAAAATTTAAATAGATTTTAATATGAATAAAATATTTTCAACAATTCTATTCTTAGCGTTAATTTCGATGATTTCTTGTAAAAATCAAGAGAAAAGTGAAGTGATTACAAAAACAGAAGATCATAAACATTGGAGTTATCAAGGAGAAACATCACCAGAACATTGGATTGAAATTGAAAAAAATTCTGATTGTGATGGAAAAAGACAATCACCTATTAACATTATTGATATTAACACAATATCTGTAGATTCTGCCGAAACTTTAAAAATACTTTACACGCCAGAAACTATATTAAACAAAGTTGAAAACAACGGGCATTCTATTCAATTTAACTTTAATTCTGGAGATTCTATATCTTATAATAATGAGATTTATCATTTAAAACAAATACATTTTCATGAGTCTTCTGAACATATTGTTAATGGAGTTAAATATCCTGCAGAAATACATTTAGTTCATCAAAGTGATTCAAAAAAACTTACTGTATTAGGTATCTTATGTATGGAAGGACATGAAAGCCAATTATTTGAGTTTTTTGAAAGTTTTTTACCAATAGAAGGTGGTCAGTTTAAAAAAATAGATAAAGCCATTGACTTGTTGAATTTATTTCCAGAAGATAAATCATTTTATTCCTATAGAGGTTCATTAACAACACCACCATGTACAGAAAATGTTAGTTGGATTGTATTTAAACAGCCTATAATAATTTCGTTAGAAGAAGTTTTAAAGCTTAAGGATAATATGCCAATTAATAATTATAGAAATGAGCAACCTATAAATGATAGAAAGGTTTATTATAATTATTAGGAGTGGTTTATTTATTTCTAACGTAAATCAGTTTAAATCTTCCGTTGCTTTGGTCTCTTTGCTCAGTTTCAAAAATATCCAACGATTTAAATAATGGGGTTAATTTTTCAAAGCCAAAGTTTCTTGCATCAAAATTGGGCTGTTTTTTAAGAATAAGTGACCCAACATCGCCTAAAAATGCCCATCCATCTTCATCTGCTGCATCAGAAACCGAAGTTTTAAGCATCCTAATTACTTTTGGCGTAATATTATACAAGTTTGTTTTTACAGTTTTTCCACCAGCTTCAGATTTTTCTTCATAAGTTTTTAAAATCTCTAGATAAATAAATTTATCGCAGGCAACAATAAATGGGTCTGGTGTTTTCTTTTCACCAATTCCATAAACTTGCAATCCGGCTTCACGCAAACGTGTTGCTAATTTTGTAAAATCACTATCTGATGAAGCCAAACAAAACGCATCAACTTTATTGGAATATAAAATATCCATAGCATCAATTATCATAGCTGAATCTGTAGCGTTCTTTCCAGTAGTATAGCTGTATTGTTGTACTGGACTTATGGCATTTTCAAGTAATACCCCTTTCCATTTAGCTAAATGAGGTTTAGTCCAGTCTCCGTAAATTCTTTTTATAGTTGGTGTGCCGTATTTGGCAATTTCTTCCATCATTTCAGTAATGTACCTTGATGGAATATTATCTCCATCTATTAAAACGGCTATTTTTGTATCTTTTATCATATCTGTTAAAGGTAGTAAATAGATTTATAGTATAGCCTTATTTATGTGCTAAGAATTAAAACACTAATTTTTTTCTTTTGAAGCTTTTTTTATGAATATTCTGGAATTTTACCCTTTACACCTTTAAAAAATGCATGCATGAATTCAAAATCTTTTTCAATATCATCTGTTGGATAGAAAGGCTCTGAGATTTTATTTTGTTTATTTTCAAAATCAAAAGTGAACATAATGATAGGTACTTTAGCTTCTTTTGCTATATAATAAAATCCTGTTCGCCATTTATTTACTTTTTTTCTTGTTCCTTCTGGAGACATAGCCATTCTAAACTCATCTCTATCTTGAAAAAGTTTTGCAATTGCTTGTACTTTATTTTCTTTAGTATGCCTATCAATTGGAGCGCCTCCTAAAATTCTGAAAAGCCATCCTATTGGAAATACAAACAATTCTTTTTTTCCAACAAAATTTGTTTTTACATTTAATACAGAACGCAGTAAAACACCCATATAAAAATCGTGCCAACTGGTATGCGGTGCAGCTATAATTACTGCTTTTTTTATAGAGTCCTTTGATATATTTGTGTTACCAACAACGTTCCATCCTAAAAGCTTAAAATAGATAAATTTGGATAGCCATTGCATATTACATTTTTTGGTATAAGTGTTTTAACTTTTCTCGGGTAATCGTTTTTTTCCAGTGTTTACCTAATGCATTTTCCCAAAGAGGTTCTAAACTTAGTGAAATATTTATCATTACGTCAAATTCAGAATCGTCTAAGTTAGCACAAATACCTTTAGGCAATTCAATATGATGCTTCTTTTTCATGGCTTTAAAAAGAGCTACGCCTTCTGGATAAAATTCTTCTAAATGATCAAATACAATACAATTGCCAATACCATGTTTTATTCCTAATAAATATGACAATCCATAACTCATAGCGTGAGCGACTCCAACTTGAGAATAAGCGATACTCATACCTCCATGCCATGAAGCCATCATTAATTTATCTTGTGACTCGGTTTCAGACATGTCACCCAAAAATATTTCTTTGCAAAGTTGTAACGATATATCTCCATAACTTTGACTAAATGAGTTTAAATAACTCCCAGTTAATGATTCTATACAATGAATATAACAATCCATTCCTGTATAAAACCATTGGTTTTTTGGAACATCTTTGGTTAACTCTGGATCTAATATAACCTGGTCAAAGGGTGTGAAATCTGAATTTATACCTAGTTTCATTTCTGGCCCAGTTAGTACGGTTGTTCTAGAAACTTCAGCACCAGTACCTGAGATTGTTGGAATACCAACATGATAAATTGCAGGGTTTTTAACTAAATCCCAACCTTGATAATCTTTGGCTTCACCTTCATTCGTTAACATGATGGCGACTGCTTTAGCCAAGTCTAATAAGGTACCACCACCAATACCAATAATACCAGATGTACCTTGTCTTGAGGTTAATATTATATCTTCAACTAAACTGTCAACCTGTGATGTTTTTGGTTCTTCTTTTGCTGAAATATATATTACTTTATCTTCATAAGCTAATGGTATTCTTGAGGTTAACCATGCGTTACCTTTAAAAACATCATCAACCAAAAAAATAAATGGGGCATTTACATTTAATCGTTTTGGGGATATTATTTCACTTAATTGATTGAAACTACCTCTGCCAAAAATAACTCTTGGCACCATTGGAAAGTTTTTATAACTCATTTAATATATTTTCTTTTACACAAAGTAAAATTAGTATTATTTTAAAATTTAAGCATTCAAAAATTCTTGAAATTTTTCTGAAAACAAGCCAATATCATAACCATCTACTAACGCATGGTTTACACTAATTGATACATTCATTAAAAAATCATTATTTACTTTACTTGCTTTACTGAAAGCAATTTTTGGAACCGAGTCAAACGAAGTTGATATAGGTTCTTTATGACCTAAAAAATTTAACCAAGGCATTGCAGAACAATGAATACAGTCTAACCCATTTTTTGGTGGAAATAAATCATTTGATGAATTAATTCGTTTTTTTTCTGATTCAATATTTTTTATAAATACGCTTAAATCAGAATTAAAATCAATAAACGAAAAACCAAACGTATTATTTTCTCTCATGATAGTTGCTGATGCATGAATAACTTCAAATTTAACAATGTTATCTTCCAATATTCTTAATTTTAAAGCCTTTACAGCATTAATTGCTTTCATACAATCATGCAAATATTTACCAAAAAAACTAAGATTGTTGTTTTTTGAAAATTGATAGGCTTTAGTAACATTAAAAGGAATAGTAACAGCAAAATATGGGTCTGTTAAACCTTTAAAATGTTCAAAATGTTGTTTTCTATTCCAAGTATTAATATCTAAAACCTTCATACTAATTCAAAAAATTTAAAACTTCTCTTAAACTACTAATGGTTTTATAGGTTTTGCCATTAGTTTCTTTTTCACTTACTTGTTCATGAGCCCATGTGGTATGAAAAGGCACATGAATAGCATGAGCATTTAAATGTACCAACGGTAAAATATCTGATTTTAAAGAATTTCCTATCATTAAAAATTCAGAAGGTTTAATGTCTAAATGATTTAAAAGTTTAGAATAATTAACATCTTGTTTATCACTCATGACTTCTATATGATGGAAATAATCAGTTAATCCGGATTTTTCTAGTTTACGTTCTTGGTCAAGTAAATCACCTTTAGTAGCTAATATTAATCGGTATTTTTTTGATAATTCCTTAAGAACATCTTCTACTCCATCAAGCAGTTCAACTGGTTTTTCCAACATATTCTTACCAATATTTAAAATAGATTGAATGGTTTTTTGAGAGACATTGTAATTAGATATCTCTAAAGCCATTTCAACCATAGATAAAGCAAATGCTTTTACTCCATAGCCATATAATGGAAGATTTTTCATTTCCATTTTAAATAATTCCTGGTCGGTTTTATTTGGGGTTTCATACTCAGCCATTAAATTACAAAACTCTATTTCAGCTTCCCTAAAATAAGTTTCGTTAACCCACAATGTATCATCGGCATCGAAACCAATAACTTTTATATGTTTATAGTCTATTTCCATAGTTTTTTTGCGCGTTCTAAATCTTCTGGCGTATCAATTTCTACACCTTGAACATCTGTTTCAACCATTTTAATGCGTTTACCATACTCTAAATACCTAATACATTCTATTTTTTCAGAAGCTTCTAATTTTAACATAGGTAAGTGATAAAAATCTAAAATGGCTTCTTTTCTAAAAGCATAAACTCCTTTGTGTTTGTAGTATTTTACGTCAATATTTTTATCTCGTGGATATGGAATTGGACTTCTTGAAAAATACAAAGCAAAATTATTTTTGTCCACAATAACCTTTACTGTATTAGGATTACTGATTTCATCCCAATCTGTAATATGAACCATTAAAGATGCTAAATCAATTTTTTTATCATGGTCATCCTTAAAAACTTCAATCAATTTTTTTAATGACTCCTTCTCAGTAAAAGGTTCATCTCCTTGGACATTGATAACGATGTCAATATCTAAAAACTCAACGGCTTCTGCAATTCTGTCACTACCACATTCATGCTCTTTAATACTCATCATGGCTTTACCTCCATTATTTACAATTTCATCATAAATAATTTTGCTGTCGGTTACAACAAGTACATCATCAAATAAGTTTGTTGCAACAGTAGCTTCATAAGTACGAACAATAACGCTTTTTCCACCAAGGTCTTGCATTAATTTTCCAGGGAAACGAGATGCACTGTATCGTGCAGGAATCATTGAGATTATTTTCATCAAATTTTAAATCAAATCAGTTTCAAAAATATAATAATTTATAGGAATTTAACCTTTAGGCGTCTTAAACTTTTTATAAAACCTAAAAATAATTAACAGAATAAGGACTACTAAAATTGCAGCAAAAAGTGGAAGTATTATTGAAACTAAAGAGATTATAAAAGCTGTTCCAGTTTCAACTGTTGAAACAATTGGATTACCAATTCCTCCAGTTGTTACAGTTGAAGTTAACCTTGCAGCGCTTGAAGTAGATGATATGGCTGCTGCGGTTCCTCCACCAGCAATTATAGCTAAGGCCCAAGTTATTTCTGGGCTTAAATTAACTACTGTAGAAAGCATAACTACTGTACCAGCAAACGCTGCTAACGGAACCGCTATACTATCTAATAAATTATCAATATATGGTATGAAATAAGCAAAAATTTCAACCAATGTTGCAACTCCTAAAATGATTAATGCAGAAAGACTTCCTATCCACTGCCAAGATTCATTCAAATCTAAAATATCGAAATATGAAGATAAACTTAGCGCAAACAATGGCAAGAATACCCTGAAACCAACAGAAGCCGCTAATCCAATTCCTAAACAAATACTTATTATTGTTTCTAAATTCATTTTTTAAAGATAATTAAAAACTATTCCTCAAAAAAATCATCTTTAAAGCCTATTAAATAAAGTTTTTCTTTAGCTCTGGTAACTGCTGTATATAACCAGCGTAAATATTCTTTATCTATGCCATTTGGCAAGTATGGTTGTTCAACAAAAACCGTATTCCATTGTCCACCTTGAGATTTATGACATGTTATAGCATATGAAAATTTAACCTGCAAAGCATTAAAATACTTGTTGGTTTTAATCTTTAGAAATTTTCTGTAGTTACTGGTTTCAGACTCATAATCTTTCATAACTTCTTGGTATAGCTTATTACCTTCATCATAGGATAACGACGGCGCTTCAGACTCAATGGTATTAAGTAGCAAAACGGTTTCAAAAGGTTGCATCTTTGGATAATCAACCATTCTCACTTTCACTTCGGCAAAACGAAATCCGTATAAATCAATAATGTTGAAAATTTCCAGAACTTCAATAATATCACCGTTTGCAATAAATCCAGCTTCGGTTGTAGGTTTAATCCAAAAATAATTGTTCTTAACAACCATAATGTAATCACCTGGCGTTAACTCGTTTTCATTAAATAATATGCGATTTCTTATTTGTTGATTATATAAGTTAGCTCGTTTATTACTTCTAACTATAATCGTGGTTTCTTCATGCCCTAAATTACTATAAGAATCATTTATGGCATCCATAACTTCTTGCCCATCAATTAACCTAATAATATCTTTAAAAGGTTTTAAATCAAACTTAAACGAGTCATGAAATGTGTTTGATAAGGCTTCACGCAAAACCGTAGCATTCGCCAAAATACCGGAATCAAATTCTTGACGAACCACTTCATCTAATTCCATTTTAGTAACTTCTTTATTGTAATTTAAACTTAGGGAATCTTCATTTAATGCAGGACTTAAATCTAACTTCACTGGTGGTAATTGAGCGGTATCGCCAATAAGAAGTAATTTGCATTGATGTCCAGAATACACATATTGCATTAAATCATCTAAAAGTGAGCCATTTTCAAAAAATTTTGATTCACCAGGAGTATCTGGAATCATTGAGGCTTCATCAACTATAAATAAGGTGTTTTTATGTTTATTGGGTTGAAGCACGAATTTTACGCCTCCATTTTTCTCTTTTTTTGGAAAATAAATTTTCTTATGAATGGTAAAAGCTTCTTTTCCTGAATAATTTGAAATGACTTTTGCAGCTCTTCCTGTTGGCGCCATTAAAACAGCACTTTTTTTAGCTTTCCACAGGTTTGTTACTATAGTTCCAACGATTGTGGTCTTTCCTGTACCAGCATATCCTTTTAAAACATATAGAGCATTGGGTTGTCTGCTAAAAATAAATTCAGATAATTGGTTTAAGACAATATTTTGTTTTTGGGTCGGTTCAAATGGAAATTGCTGTTTTATAAGTGAATAAAATTCAGATGAAGTCATTAATGTCTTAAATATTATAAATTATTCAAATATAGAAATGATTTTTACCAACATTGGTTTTTACGATTAAAAAAAAATTGTAGATTTGCGTATAACGTATAATTAAATAAAATTAACAAATAACTACTATGTTTAAAATACTTCTTATTGCTGTTGTTGTAATTCTAGTCACGTTTGGTTTGGTTAAGCTAGTTGACAAATTCATTCCTTCAAAATTTAAACCATTTCTAATAATAGCACTTTGGGTTATTATAGCATTTTTAGGCTACAAAACGTATATGTCTATATATGAGCCAATTCAATTTAACGAAGTAAAAAATAAACGTTACGCAGAAGTTATTAAGAATTTAATTGATATTAGAGACTCACAGTTAGCTTACAGACAAGTAAATGGTAAATTTGCTGATAATTTTGATAACCTAGTTAAATTTATTGATACGGCTAAATTTACTATTACCCAAAGACGTGATACTAGTATTGTAGATGTGGAGGCTACCAAAAGATTTGGAGGCGTTATTACAACTAAATCAATAGTTTTAATTGATACATTAGGATTTGTATCTGTTAAAGATTCTTTATTTAAAACATCTACTAGATATAAAACAATGATGAATGTTCCAACCATTGACATAGAAAAATATGATGAATGGGTTAATAGTTTGCCAACTGATACTAAAGCTAAAGAAGATTATAAGAAAGAAATGGAAGCTGGAAAAACATTCCAACTTAAAGCAGGTGTTTTAGAACAAAATGATGTAAAGATTCCTGTTTTCGAAGCCAAAGTTAAAAAAGATGTCATTCTATTTGACCAAAACAGAGATTTAGTAATTCAAGAAAATCAAGTTGTTTCTGTGGATGGAGTAAATGGTGATGCACTAAAAGTAGGTTCTATGGATGAAGTTAAAACTAACGGAAACTGGCCAAAAACTTATGGCGATAACGAGTAATATCTCAAACAACATATTAAATCAGGATTTGTCCATTCAAGTTAGTTTGAGTGGACTTTCTTTTTGTATCCTACAAAAAGATACCAATACAATTTCTTTTTTAAAACATGTTCCATTTGAAAAAAAACAAAACCCTTTTGAAGTATTAGATACTTTAAAACATATTTTTAATACTGAAGAAGTATTGAAAAGTGGTTTTAATTCTGTTTATGTTACTCATGTTAATGAGCTTTCTACGTTAGTGCCAAAACCATTTTTTAACGAAGATAATTTAGCCGATTATTTAAAGTTTAATTCCAAAATTCTAAAAGCAGATTTTATAACATTTGATGATATTACTATCAATGACACTGTTAATATTTACGTTCCTTATGTTAATGTAAACAATTTTATTTACGACATGTTTGGTAGTTTTACATTTAAGCATTTTTCAACGGTATTAATTGAAAACATACTGCTATTTGAAAAAAATTCTGAAGAACCTAAAGTTTATGCCAACATCGATTCTGATCATTTTGAAATTATAATCATTAAAAAAGGTAAACTATTAATTTACAATACCTTTGAATATTCTACAAAAGAAGATTTTATATATTATTTACTTTTTACAACAGAGCAATTACAATTAAATCCAGAAACCTTACATTTAGTGCTATTAGGAGATATTGATAAAAATAGTGAACTTTATAAAATTGCATACGAATATATTAGACATGTAAACTTTGGAAGCAGGCATGATTCATACAAGTATCTTGATAAGCCTAAAACAAATTATTCAGATTTCACTTTAATAAAAAGCTTTTAATGCGGATCATTTCAGGATTATATAAAAGCAGGAAAATTGTAGCTCCTAAAAACTTACCCGTTCGCCCTACAACCGACATGGCCAAAGAAGGGTTGTTTAATATTTTAAACAATCTATTTTATTTTGATGACATTTCTGTATTGGATTTGTTTGCTGGAACAGGTAATATAAGTTATGAATTTGCTTCAAGAGGCACTGAACAAATTACATGTGTAGATGAAGATTTTGGTTGTATAAAATTCATCAATCAAACAGCCGAAGCTTTTAAAATGCCCATTCAAACCATAAAAAGCGATGTGTTTAAATATTTAGAAAAAGCAACCCTACAGACCAATATTGTTTTTGCAGATCCACCGTACGGTTTTAGTGATGAGCAATTTGCAAAAATCCCAGAGTTAGTCTTTCAAAACAATCTTTTACTAGAAGATGGCGTATTAATAATTGAACATTCAAAACACACTAACCTATCAAACCAAAATCATTTTAGCTATTCAAAAAGTTATGGCGGTAATATGTTTAGCTTTTTTGAAATATCTTAATTTAAAGTTTTTTATTATAATTCCTTTTTTTTCAGTACATTAGATTTCTCCTTAAGAGTCCCAGACTCTATTTATTCTTATCTTAAACTAACTAAAAAATAATTTTTTAGTTCTTATTTATGGCGTTTGTGTGTATTAACCAACAAAAACCATAACAATGAAAAAAATTTTATTACTCGGATTAGCTGTTATTTTCCTTGCAGCATGTGAAAAACAAAAACAGCAATACTTTTCTGAATCTCCAGAAATTGAAACAGTAAAAGTTGGCATCAAAGCCTATGAAACTCAAGATTGGACTACATGGAAAGCTAATTTTGCAGACACTGCAAAAATATACCACAATACAATCAAGGGAATAACTCCAGATGAAAACTTGGAAGATATTCAGGAAATGATTTCAAACTTATCTTCCTATAAATTTGATGAAAAAGAAACCTTTATTGAAATGGTAATTGATAAAGACGATGAAACTTGGGTTAATTATTGGTCTGTTTGGAAAGGTAAATTAGCTGCAAATGATCAAGAATTAACCATTCCAGTTCATTTAACAATGCAATTTATCAATGGAAAAATCGTGAAAGAGTATGGTTATTGGGATTCGGCACCAATGGTTATGGCATTTCAAGAAATAGCTTCTGCTAAAATGGAAGAAACAATAGAAACTCAATAAAATTTAAACCAACAATAAACGATTTATTATGAAAAGTTTTAAAACAATCTTAATCATCACCATTTTATTAAGCATATCTATTAATTTGTCACATGCTCAAAAAATGTATTCAGTTCATGTAGATTATGTTAATCCATCAAAACTTATGGAATACAACAAAATAGCTAAAGAGTTTACTGATGCCTGCAAAAAATACAATCCTGAAGGTAGTTGGATTACCGCTGTTACTAGTGACAATAGATATATGTACGTTAGTCCATTGGAAAATTTTGCAGAATTAGATAAAAACACGTTTTCTGATATGGCCAAAGCTATGGGAGACGACTTCGGTAAAATGTTCAAAGATTTTAACACATGCTATGATAAACATGGCGATTTTGTAATAACTTTAGATGAAAGCTTAAGTTATATGCCAGAAGGTATTACACAAACCCAAGAAGGTCAAAATTATCGCAAATATTATTTCATATATTATAAACCACAAGATCAAGCTGCTCTTAGAGAAGCAATGAAAGGAGTTAAAGGATTGTTTTCAGAAAAAGGCTCAAAAGAATATTACAGAGTGTATAGAAGCGGGTTTGGAGTTATTGATAACTATTATATGGTTGCTATTTCTGCTAAAGATGAAGCAGATTCATCTATAAGAGGTAAAGCGAATGATGAGCTTTTAGGAGAAGGTGCAAAAGAGGTATTTGGCAAGGTTATGAGTGCAGCCGCAAGATTTGAAGAAGTCTCTGGTTGGATGAGACCAGATTTGGCTTACTCCTCTAAATAATTAAAATATAAAAAACCCAACCTAACCAATCTATACTTTTTTAAACGAAAAACCCTTCTTTAAATAAGAAGGGTTTTTTATAAGTAAGTAAATCTATAAGCCGAATTCTGTACTCTTTCTTAAAAAGAAAAAGCCCTTATCATTTATCTGAGTGCATTGTTACCAATACACTTTAGCTGCCTACCCTCCAACAATCGAGCGTGCCGCCCTCAAACGTTGGTATACATGACATTGCACCACATAGAGTTTACCTGGTTTCACTAC
>DJWL01000091.1:0-5829 GCA_002441545.1 Flavobacteriaceae bacterium UBA6231
AATGAGTAAAGAAGTAAAATCAGTAAACTACGGTTTAGAAAAAATATTTGAAGGAGCACAAGATTTTTTGCCCCTTTTAGGGACAGATTATGTAGAATTTTATGTTGGTAATGCCAAACAGTCAGCTCACTTTTATAAAACAGCATTTGGGTTTCAGTCATATGCATATAAAGGACTGGAAACAGGTTCAAAAGATGCTGTAAGCTATGTGTTGACCCAAGACAAAATCAAGTTGGTATTAACCACACCTTTAAATAGTAAATCACCAATTAATAATCATATTGTAAAACATGGCGATGGTGTAAAAGTGGTAGCACTTTGGGTAGAAGATGCCAGAAATGCTTACGAAGAAACCACAAAACGAGGGGCAAAATCATATATGGAACCTATTGTTGAAAAAGATGAACATGGTGAAGTTGTTAGGGCAGGAATTTATACCTATGGTGAAACTGTCCATATGTTTGTTGAGCGTAAAAATTATAAAGGCACTTTTTTACCAGGTTTCAGAAAATGGGAGTCAGATTACAATCCAACTTCTGTAGGCCTTAAATATATCGACCATATGGTTGGAAATGTAGGTTGGGGACAAATGAACACTTGGGTAAAATGGTATGAAGATGTTATGGGGTTTGAGAATTTTTTGTCTTTTGATGATAAACAAATTCACACAGAATATTCAGCTTTAATGAGTAAAGTGATGAGTAATGGCAATGGACGAATTAAGTTTCCAATAAACGAACCAGCCAAAGGAAAAAAACGTTCTCAAATTGAAGAGTATTTAGATTTTTATGAAGATTCTGGAGTACAACATATCGCAGTAGCAACTGATGATATTATTGCGACTGTTTCACAACTAAAGGCAAGAGGCGTTGAGTTTTTGCCACCACCACCACAAGCCTATTACGATGATATTCCACGCAGGTTAGGAGAACATAAAAGCATGATGAAAGAAGATATGAATGAACTTCAAAAACTGTCTATTATGGTGGATGCAGACGAGGAAGGCTATTTATTGCAAATTTTCACAAAACCAGTTGAAGACAGACCAACGTTGTTTTTTGAAATCATTCAGCGTATGGGAGCAAAAGGTTTTGGTGCAGGTAATTTTAAAGCACTTTTTGAATCAATTGAAAGAGAACAGGCTAATAGAGGTACACTTTAACAGAGATTTAATATTAAAGTACAAAAACTTCATCATTAATTTTTGATGGAGTTTTTTTGTTTTAATATTTTTGGAACAGTAATTGTATTTTCTTGTATATTGAACCAACTTTTACAGATTAGGATAAAAGTACAATTACCCAAAAGATGAAGAAGAAACTACTTATATATATTACCATACTTGCTGTACAGTTTTCTGTTGCTCAAAATAATTCCTCATTTGGAGAAGGAGAGTGGTTTAAGTTCAGAATGAGCTATAGTGGTTGGTTAAAAGCAGGAAATGCAACACTATCAGTTAATGAAACAAAACTAGAAGGGAGAGATGTTTATCATGTCACCGGAAAAGGCTGGACTTCAGGGATGATAAAATGGTTTTTCAAGGTAAAAGACAGGTATGAAAGTTATTTTGATATAAAAACATTATTGCCGTATAAATTTATTAGAGATATTGATGAAGGAGGTCATACAAAAAATTTAGAAATAAAATTCGATCAAAGCAATAACAAAGCGTATGTGGTTGATAAAAAAAATAATACCAACAAAGTATTTGACACGTCTCCAAATATTCAAGACATGGTATCAACCTATTATTATTTAAGAAATAAATTGGATGTTAATAAGCTAAAAGTTGGTGATGAAGTAAGAGTTGATATGTTTTTTGATGAAGAAAATTATGGGTTTAAACTACAATACCTTGGAGAAGAAACCATAAATACGGATTTTGGTGATATTGAAACTTTAAAATTCAGACCATATGTTATGGCTGGACGTGTATTTAAAGAAGAAGAAAGTTTAACGCTTTGGGTTACAAAAGATAAAAATAAATTACCTTTGCGCATCAAGGCCGATTTAAGAGTTGGTTCGTTAAGAGCTGACCTTGAGGCTTTTAAAGGATTGAAACATCCGTTTAGAATTGTTTTAAAAAATTAAGATCGGTTGGGAACAGAAACAACAAATCAACTCAAAGAGAAATATCAAAAATTAGGACAAGATTTAGATGTTCATTTAGAAGGGTTATTGTATAGTAAACCTATAACCTATTGGGACTATATTCACACAGATTCTTTATTAAATCTTCAAATCCCTAGAACAGCTCTGCCAGACGAGATGGTTTTCATCATGTATCATCAAATCAATGAATTATTATTTAAAATGATTCTTGGAGAAATTGAACAAGTTGCTACCACCGAAAATGTTGATGCGATGATGTTTTCATCAAAATTGATGCGAATAAGTAGGTATTTTGACATGTTAACATCTTCTTTCAGCATCATGAAAGATGGAATGGAGGTTGAACAATACAACAAATTTAGAACCTCATTAACCCCTGCAAGTGGTTTTCAAAGTGCACAATACAGAAAAATTGAATTCGCTTCTACAGAGCTTATTAATTTAATAGACAAACGATTTAGGGAAACAATAGATAGAAATTCATCATATGAGAATGCCTTTGAACATTTATACTGGCAAGCAGCAGGAAAAGATTATAAAACGGGTAAAAAAAGTTACACATTAACAGTTTTTGAAGAGAAATACAAAGAGGAATTTATTAGATTTACGCAATTTTATAACACGCACAATTTGTGGACAAAATTTAAGTCTCTACCACAAGTTGAAAAAGAAAATAAAGACTTAATAAAAGCTATGCGTCATTATGATTACACGGTAAACATAAAATGGGTAATGGCACATTATAACACAGCAAATCATTATTTAAATATAGGTGGTAAAACCACTGAAGCAACAGGAGGAAGTGAATGGGTAAAATATATGCATCCAAAGTATCAAAAAAGAATATTTTTTCCAGACTTATGGACAGAAAAAGAATTACAAGATTGGGGAACAGAGGTTTAATTCTGTGTTTATTTGCTTTAAGTTTAACCGCTTGTAAAAACAATCAAGAATCAAATTTAGAAGAGTCATTTGAAGATGTAGCCGTGGTTGAACCAGATGTTTATGAATTTGGTTTTAATTTAAACGATTACGTTGTTAAAAGGGACACAATTCGTAAAGGAGATAGTTTTGGTTTAATTTTAGAGAAAAATAAAATTGACTACACCAAAATTTTCAATATTGCTCAAAAAGCAAAGGACACATTCGATATTAGAAAACTTCAAGTAGGAAAACCGTATACATTATTGTGTTCTAAAGATTCATTGGAAATTCCAAAATGCTTTATTTACCAACCCAATGTTGAAGAGTATGTGGTTGTTAATTTTCAAGATTCCATACATGCTTATACAAGTAGAAAGCCTATTAAATATGTAGAAAGAGTAGCAACAGGTTTAGTTACTACCAATATTTCAAATGCTTTTGTAGATCAAGGGTTAAGTGTGCTATTAGCTTATAAAATGGCCGATGAAATTTATGCTTGGACCATTGATTTCAACAGACTCCAAAAAGGAGACAGATTTAAAGTTATTTATACTGATAAATATATTGATGATACTATTTACGCAGGTATTCAAAGTGTAAAAGCAGCCTATATGGAATATAATAAAGAACCCTTTTATGCTTTTAAATTTGAAACGGATTCTGTTAGAAAATTTACTGATTTTTTCAATGAGGAAGCCAAAAATTTGCGACGTGCTTTTTTAAAGGCACCAGTTCAATTTAGTAGAATCTCTTCAAGATATAATTTAAACAGAAGAATAGCTTATTATGGTTTTGCCTTAAAACCCCATAAAGGAACAGATTTTGCAGCAGCAATTGGAACTCCAATTATGGCAACTGCCAACGGTACTGTAATAGAGTCTCAATATAAAGGAGGTAATGGAAATTATGTAAAAATAAGACATAATGGAACCTATGAAACACAATATCTCCACATGCAAAAGCGAAAAGTAAAGGTTGGTCAGTTTGTTAAGCAAGGTGACGTTATTGGCTGGGTTGGAATGACAGGTAATACAGGTGGGCCACATGTGTGTTATCGTTTTTGGAAAAACAAAAAGCAGGTAGATCCACTTAGAGAAAAGTTGCCAGAAGCAGAGGCTATCTCAGAAAATCTTAAAACAAAATACTTCGATTTTATAAAACCTATAAAAGCTAAGTTGGATAGTATTCCTGTTAAAGAAGAAAAGAAAAAAGAAACAATTCAAAATAATTTAATTTCTCAAGTAAAATAATGACATTCCCTAGCATAAATCCTACAAAAACCAGTTCATGGAAACAGCTTCAAAAACATTTTAATACATTACAAAATGTGCACATGAAAGATTTATTTGCTCAAGACAAAGAGAGAGCGAATAAATTAACCATTCAATGGGAAGATTTTTATGTGGATTTTTCAAAAAATAGAATCACAGAAGAAACATTAAAATATTTACTTCAATTAACTGAAGAAGTTAAGCTAAAAGAGGCTATTGAGTCTCAGTTTTCTGGAGAAATTATTAATCAAACCGAAGGAAGAGCGGTTTTACATACGGCTTTACGCGCACCAAAATCCGCTACTTTTATGGTTGATAGCGTCAATGTGATGCCAGAAGTTTATGGGGTTAAACAAAAAATGGAAGCCTTTACCAATGATGTTGTTAATGGTATAAGAAAAGGGTTTACGGGTAAAGCTTTTACAGATGTTGTAAACATTGGTATTGGTGGTTCCGATTTAGGACCTGCCATGGTAGTTGAAGCATTACAGTTTTATAAAAATCATTTAACCACACATTTTGTTAGTAATGTTGATGGAGACCATGTAAATGAAGTCATTAAAAAATTAAATCCAGAGACAACGCTTTTTGTAATAGTTTCAAAAACATTTACTACACAAGAAACACTTTCAAATGCTAATACTATTAAAGAGTGGTTCTTAAAGTTGGCTTCTGAAAATGATATTGCTAAACATTTTGTTGCAGTATCTACAAATATTGAAACCGTAAAGAATTTTGGTATAGATGGTTCTAATATTTTCCCAATGTGGGATTGGGTTGGAGGTAGATTCTCACTTTGGAGTGCCGTTGGTTTATCAATAAGTTTAGCTGTTGGTTACAATAATTTTGATAGTTTACTTCAAGGAGCCAACAAAATGGATGAGCATTTTAAAAATGAAGATTTTAAAAGCAATATTCCTGTAATTTTGGCACTTATAAGCGTTTGGTACAACAACTTTTTTAATGCCGAAAGTGAAGCAATTATTCCGTATTCACAATACTTAAGTCAGTTTGCTACCTACTTACAACAAGGTATTATGGAAAGCAATGGAAAAAGTGTTGACAGAAATGGAAATGCCGTTGATTATCAAACAGGAACAATTATTTGGGGAGAACCAGGAACCAATTCACAACATGCATTTTTTCAATTGATTCATCAAGGCACAAAATTAATACCAACCGATTTTATTGGGTTTGTTAAGTCGCTACATGGTAATCAAGACCATCAAGACAAATTAATTTCCAACTTTTTAGCACAGACCGAAGCCTTATTAAATGGTAAAACTAAGGAAGAAGTAATTGCAGAAGGTGCCAATAAAACGCTTGAGCCTTTTAAAGTATTTTCCGGAAATAAGCCTACTAACACTATTTTTATTAACAAATTGACTCCAGAAAGCTTAGGAAAACTAATAGCTATGTATGAACATAAAATATTTGTTCAAGGCATTATTTGGAATATTTTTAGCTATGACCAATTTGGTGTTGAGTTAGGAAAACAATTAGCCAGTAAAATTTTAAAAGA
>DJWL01000091.1:5903-8572 GCA_002441545.1 Flavobacteriaceae bacterium UBA6231
GACTAATTCAAGTAATTTAATCTTTATTAAAATTATGAAAAAAACTACTCAATTTTTTTTACTGACTGTAGCCCTCATTTTCTCTACAGTTGCAATGGCACAAAGCACTATTACAGGAACGGTAATGGATGCAGATTTAAACGCACCATTACCTGGTGCAAATATTATTGAAAAAGGAACTACTAATGGAGTATCTACAGACTTCGATGGAAAGTTTTCTTTAACAACACAAGCTACTTCTGGACAAATAGTGGTGTCTTATGTTGGGTATGGAACAGTAACAATATCATTTACTGGAAGCAAAAACTTAGGAAAAATTTCTTTAACTGCTGATAACTCATTAGACGAGATTGTTGTAACAGGAACTGGAATTATTGACTTAGCTAAGGACAGACAAACTCCTGTTGCGGTTTCAACTGTAAAAGCTGCAGAAATTGCAATTAAAGGGGGAAACCAAGAATTCCCTGAATTATTAAAATCAACACCTTCCATTTATGCCACAAAAAGTGGTGGTGGATTTGGTGATGCTAGAATCAATACCCGTGGTTTTGATCAATCTAACACAGCGTTCTTAATTAATGGTCAACCAATTAATGGTATGGAAGACGGTAAAATGTATTGGTCTAACTGGCAAGGGGTAACAGATGTTGCCAATGCTATTCAAGTACAACGTGGTTTGGGTTCTTCTAAATTAGCAATTTCTTCTGTAGGAGGCACTATAAACATTGTCACTAAAACAGTTGACAAAAAGGAGGGTGGATTTTTCCAAACCATGGTTGCAAATGATAATTATTTAAAAACAACGGCCTATTATTCTACTGGTTTGAGTGAAAAAGGATGGGCGTTTTCATCATTATTGGGTCACTGGCAAGGTGATGGTTATAATAACCACATGGATGGTATGGGACAAACTTACTTTTTCTCAGTTGGTTATGTGCCAAACGATAAGCATACCTTTAACTTCTTAATTACAGGTGCACCTCAAAATCACAACCAAAGAAACAGATACACTATTGAACAACTATTAGATAAAGGATTGAAGTATAACGACCAATGGGGTGTTTTAAATGGTGAAGAAATTGCTGCTGGTGCAGGTAACTATTATCACAAGCCAATTGCTAACTTAAGCTGGGACTGGACAATGGATGAAAAGTCTAGTTTATCTACTGTAGTTTATGCTTCTTATGGTAGAGGTGGTTCTGTTGGTATGAGAAGTTATTCAAAAGTTGCTAAACCAACTGTTAGTGATTTTTTTAATTTAGATGCACAAGTTGCTTATAACACGTCTGTTGCTCCAACTGACGGTTTAATTATTGGTCATAGAACTGATGATGGCAGGAAAGCAGATATTATTAGATCTAGTGTAAACGAACACAGATGGTTTGGTATCGTTTCTAATTTTAACCACAAATTAAGTGAAACATTAAGTTTCAATGTTGGTTTTGACGGACGTTCTTACCATGGCGAACACTACAGACGTGTTGTTAATTTCTTAGGGTTTGATGGATGGGATGATGATACTACAAACCAACAGTTAGGTAATGATTATGTTGTTACAGAAGCGTATAGTGCGAATGCATGGGCTGCAACTTTCCATGATACTCCTAGAGATCAAAGAATTGGTTATGATAACCCTGAAAATATTCGGTATTTAGGTGGATTTGGTCAATTAGAATATGCAAAAGACAAATTATCTGCATTCATTCAAGGTGCTTATTCTACACAATCTAACCAACGTTTTGACTACTTTAACTATGCTAAAGGAGATGAGAAATCTGAAAAAGTCACTAATGACGGTTATAATATTAAAGCGGGCGCAAACTATAATATCAATGACCAACACAATATTTTTGTGAATGTTGGACATTATTCACGTCAACCATATCAGGATAATATGTTCTTGAACTTTAGAAATGATGTGAATCCATTACTAACTAACGAAAAAATTACTGGTTTTGAAGCTGGTTATGGACTTAGAACTAATACATTTGCTGCTAATATAAATGTTTACCATACAACTTGGGCAGATAGAGTTATAAGTGGTTCTTTAAGTTCTTCAGAAGAAGGATTCTATCAATATGAAGGTGTTGAACAAGTTCACCAAGGTGTTGAACTTGACTTTACTTTTAAACCAACTAGTGAATTAATGTTTAAAGGATTTGCTTCTTTTGGTAAATGGGAATATGGACAAGATGCTACTTATAAGACATTTGATCCTGATCAAAACCTTATAGATGAAGGAACCATTTACCTTGATGGTGTAAAAGTTGGTGATGCTGCTCAAACATCGTATGGTTTAGGTGGACGTTATGAATTTGTTAGAGGTTTGAGTCTTGATGCGGATTGGTATAGCTATGATAATTTATATGCAGCTTTCTTACCATCAGATTTAGAATTTAAAACTGCTGATAACAGAGGTGCTGTTGAATTACCTTCTTATAATTTATTAGATGCTGGTTTAACTTACGACTGGAGAATAAATGATAATTATGCACTTGTTTTAAGATTAAACGTAAACAACGTTTTAGATGAAGAATATATTTCTGAATCTTTAACAAACAGACACGTTGAATCTGGTGTAGATACTTATAAAGGAGTATCTGTTAAAAACCAAGCTTATTTTGGTTACGGTCGTACTTGGAATTTTAGTATGAGATTAAAATTCTAAT
>DJWL01000189.1 GCA_002441545.1 Flavobacteriaceae bacterium UBA6231
GGAGAAGATGGCATATAACACTTTCGAGATTTCTTAGAGATTATATCTATATCCCTCTAGGGGGAAACAGAAAAGGTGGTTTTAGAACCTATAATAATCTTATGATTACATTTTTGCTAGGTGGCCTTTGGCATGGTGCTGGATGGACATTTGTATTTTGGGGATTTTTACATGGCGTAGCATTATCTATTCATAGGGCATGGAGTAATCTTGGCTTTAAGATGTGGACATGGTTAGCATGGTTGGTTACATTTAACTTTGTCAATATCACATGGATTTTTTTTAGAGCTAAGGAATGGGACGATGCTGTAAAAGTGCTCAAAGCAATGTTTAATACAAATGCAACTGCATTTTCAATTGGTGCTTTAGATAAAATATCTGTATGGTTAAATTTTCCAATACATCATTATTTGCCATACCATACAAGCACATCAAATGTTAATGAAGCAATCCTACTACTTTGCCTAATTTTTATTCCAATTGTTTTATTTTTTGATAATTCAAATAAATATGTGGTGAAAAACAAAAAACTTTCTTTGATTTTAATCTTTATTACAACTGTAGGGTTTACATATTCTATAATAAGTTCTTTTTTTGTAACCACTAAGATATTCTTATATTTTAATTTTTGAGGTTCAAATGATAAATAAACGTTTTATAAAATACTTTATAATTTTTTCAATTCTGCTTATTGGCTTTCTTCCTACCTATAATTTTTATCAATACGCTAAAAAATATGATTTTAAAAAATCATTTAATTTAGATAGTGTAGAAAAATACATAAATTATGCAGTGTATAAAATATTCAATCAATCAATGAATCAAGAACAAGTTATTACAGGAAAAGATGGTTTTTTATTTCTAGGAAACCATTACAATAATATCCTACATAAAACAAATGGCTTATTTAGACCCACTAATGATGAAATTAAAAATTGGACACAAAAGCTAAAAGATTTGCAAAATTGGTATGAAGAAAAAGGAATAAGATTTGTTATAGTTATTGCTCCCAATAAACATTCCATCTATAAGGAAAAATTACCCGGTTGGATGAAGTATGATGGTGAAACACTAACAGATGATATCATCAAGTTTTCAAAAGAGAAGCAAATAAACATACTAGACCTAAGGGCAGAACTAATTAATGCTAGAGAGCAGCGAGAAACATATGGCAAATATGGTACACACTGGAATGCTTTTGGTGCTTACGTAGGATATTTAAAAACGATAGATTTTTTAAACGATATTTATCCACTAGAACTTACAATATTAGATCCGCCCATTGTTGACTATTTTGGGAATAGTGACAAGGGTCTTTTAGGCATGCTAAAGATAAGTGATTTATTTAAAATGGAAAATAACTATAAATACGATATAAACAATACTATCGTTTGTTATGGGGATATCAACAAAAGCTCATCCAAAATTTTGCCATGCAAAAATTTACTTAATCCTAGAATATCAATTAATAATACACCAAGATATATCATAAATAAGACATCATTAAATAATGAAAAAGTTCTTTTTATAGGTGATTCATTTTCCATTGAGAACTCTCAATTATATAATATTACCTTTTCAACAATGTGGAAATGGCATCACACTCACATCAATGGGGTAAAGCTTTCGACCTTTGTTAAAAAACATAAACCAGATATTGTTATTTATCAAATAGTAGAACGCGCTATTTATAATGCTGGAATAGTTGCAACTATTCCAAATATAATTCAAATAGAGATGAATCATGAACCAAGGCATACAAGGGAGATTTTTGATATTTTTGAAAATAGCTTCCATGTAAACAATCAAGCCGTTCTGAACTTTCATGGAGATAATATTGTACTAAATGTGACAGGAAATGACCCAATTTTCATACTAAATCAAACAAAAGCAAGTTCAAAAAATGTAATTTTAAATTACAAAATAGAGTCAAATATTGACACAACTTTTCAATTGTTTTACAAGAAAGATCTTAATTCAAAATATAATCGTTCTGATTCATATTTGGTACCAATCAAAAAAGGCATCAATAGTGTTAATCTGCTAATACCTGGATTATTTATCAATAACAAATTAAGAATTGATCCTGTTTCTACTGCAGGTAAATATAAAATTCATAGACTCTTAATTTTTGAAGAAGAATGATAACTAGTATAAATTTTTTTAGAAAGAATTTGAATAATGGCTAAAATAATAATTTTGCTCTCGACCTACAATGGAACAATGTACCTAAAATCCCAGCTTAATTCTTTATTGTTACAAACATGTAAAGATTTTGAAATTATCATTCGTGACGATAAAAGTAATAATACTACCATAGAGATTTTAAAATCCTATGACATAAAACTTTTAGAGTCAAAAGAAAATCTTGGAGCAAAGCAAAGTTTTGCAAAGCTTTTAGAGTATGCTTTACAAAATAGTGATAGCAACTACTTTATGTTTTGTGACCAAGATGATGTTTGGCATGATAATAAAGTAGAAAAAACTTTGATAAAAATAC
>DJWL01000098.1 GCA_002441545.1 Flavobacteriaceae bacterium UBA6231
ATAGTCACTCCAAATGATTTTAATTCAGAAATAAGCTCCTCTGTTCCATTTATTATTGCTGAAATAACTTCACCTGGAATAACATTTTTGTTTCTTCCAATAGTTGAGGACAACATTATATTATCAACAGCTCCAACACATAATAAGTCATCAATATTCATAATCAAGGCATCTTGCGCAATGCCTTTCCAAACCGAAATATCTCCAGTTTCTTTCCAATACATATAGGCTAATGATGATTTTGTGCCAGCTCCATCGGCATGCATAATCAAACAATAATCTTCATCATTTGTTAAATAATCTGGAACAATTTTACAAAAAGCTTGAGGAAAAAGTCCTTTATCAACGTTTTTTATAGCGTTATGAACATCTTCTTTTGAAGCTGATACACCTCTAAGCGCATAACGTTTACTAATTTCTTGACTCATTAATATATTTTGTGTGTTGAGTTGCAAAAGTAAGGATTGTTTACTTTTTACTTATACTTTTTATTATTGAATTTATTAATACTAAAAAAGACCTGTTAAACAGGCCTTTTCTTTGATATCATTTTATTTTATCTAGTAAATAGTAACTCACGGTATTTTGTAAGTGGCCAAATTTCGTCATCAACAAGCAGTTCTAATTTATCACAATGGTAGCGAATATCATCAAACAATGGCTTTACATTAGAACAGTATGCATGTGCCTTTTTTTCTATATCAACAATAGCATTTGCTTTTTTGCGTTCATTGGTCATTTTAGTAACATTAAAATTGATTGCTTCAATATGACTTGAAATTTCTTCAATTAAATTAATCTGTTCTTGAGATACACTATGGTATTTCTCTTCAAAAATATCTTTTAACCCTTTTACATTTTTTATTAAAACGTTTTGATACTTAACTGCTGTAGGTACTACATGGTTTCTTGCTATATCTCCTAACACACGTCCTTCTATTTGAATATGCATTATATACTCTTCAATTTCAATTTCATAGCGAGCTTGAGTTTCAACTTTACTCATTACGTTCATTTCTTCAAAAAGTGAAATAGCTTTTTTAGAAATTCTTGCTTTCAAGGCTTCAGGAGTTGTTTTGTTATTGCTTAATCCTCTTTTTTTAGCTTCTACCGCCCAAGCATCGCTATAACCATTTCCTTCAAACAGAATATTTTTAGACGCTTTAATATATTCTCTCAAAACATTAAAGACAGCTTCATCTTTCTTTAAACCCTTTTTATCGATTAGGGCATCCACTTCAACTTTAAAATCTTTTAATTGTTTAGCTACAATAGTGTTCAAAACCGTCATTGGATTTCCGCAATTTGCTAATGAACCAACGGCTCTAAATTCAAATTTATTACCTGTAAAAGCAAAAGGTGAGGTTCTATTTCTATCTGTGTTATCAAGCAATACATCAGGAATTTTCCCTACGACATTTAATTTTAAATCTGTTTTTTCCTCAGGAGATAATTTACCAGAAGTTACACCTTCAAGTTCTTCCAATACTTTTGTTAATTGTTCTCCAATAAATACTGAGATAATAGCTGGTGGAGCTTCATTAGCACCCAATCTATGATCATTACTAGCAGATGCAATGGCAGCTCTTAATAAATCTTCATAATCATTAACAGCTTTAATAGTATTAATAAAAAACGTTAAAAACTGCAAATTACTCATTGGTGTTTTTCCTGGACCTAATAAATTAATTCCAGTATCGGTAGATAATGACCAGTTGTTATGCTTACCTGATCCGTTTACGCCAGCAAATGGCTTTTCATGCAATAAAACCTTAAAATTATGACGAGAAGCAACGCGCCCCATAATATCCATTAATAAAGAATTATGATCAACTGCCAAGTTAGCCTCTTCAAATATAGGCGCCAATTCAAACTGGTTTGGAGCTACTTCATTATGTCGTGTTTTAACAGGAATACCTAATAACATACATTCCTTTTCTAAATCACGCATAAAATTTAAAGCTCTATTAGGTATAGAACCAAAATAATGATCATCTAATTGTTGACCCTTAGCTGATGAGTGTCCTAGTAAAGTTCTACCAGTAAGAGTTATGTCAGGGCGAGATGATGCTAAAGCCTTATCTATTAAAAAATATTCTTGCTCCCAACCTAATGATGATGATACTTTTTTAACATTTTTATCAAAATATTTACAAACAGCAGTTGCTGCATCATCAACCGCATGAAGAGCTCTTAATAATGGGGTTTTATAATCAAGCGCTTCACCTGTATAGGCCACAAATATTGTTGGGATACATAAAGTTGTACCATAAATAAATGCTGGAGATGTTGGATCCCAGGCGGTATATCCCCTTGCTTCAAATGTATTTCTTATTCCACCACTTGGAAAGCTTGATGCATCTGGTTCTTGTTGCACCAATTGATCACCACCAAATTTCTCTACAGACATTCCTCCACCTATCGTTTCAAAAAAAGCATCATGTTTTTCGGCCGTTATTCCTGTTAATGGCTGAAACCAATGCGTGTAATGAGTTACTCCTTTTGATAAGGCCCAATCTTTCATTGATGACGCTACTTGATCAGCAATATTTCTATCTATTTTTGTACCATGTTCAATGGCACTCATAACCCCTTTATAGGCATCTTTTGATAAATGTTGACGCATTGCAGATTCATTAAAAACATTTTTTCCAAATAAATCAGATCTCTTTTCCTTTTCTTCAATATTAATTGGAGAATGAGACATAGATTTTTTAATTGAGTAAAATCTTAAAGTTGACATTTTGTGTGTGTATTTAAAATTGTTTAGTTTATTAATTTCACAACAAAAATAATCATCAAAAAACTATAAAGACATATTTTAAAAAATTCTTGTTAACAATTTTTCAATTTTTACATAAAAAACTATTCTTTTTTTAATAGATACCCTAAAAAAATGGGGGATAAATAAAAATACCATTAGTATTCATTAAAATACCCCTGTAAATTTAAAGTGAATACAGAAAAAATTATATTTGCCATTATTATCAATTTTTTCATCTATAAAATATTCATTATGGCAAAAATTAAATTAGAATACATTTGGTTGGATGGTTACTACCCAACTCAAAACATGAGAAGTAAAACTAAAGTTGAGGAGCACGAAAATTTCAAAGGAACCCTAGAAGAAATAGGTAATTGGTCTTTTGATGGATCATCTACAAAGCAAGCTGAGGGAGGTTCGTCTGACTGTGTTTTAAAACCAGTAGCTATTTATCCAGATCCAGAACGCATTAATGGATATTTAGTAATGACAGAAGTTTTAAATCCTGATGGAACTCCTCATGTATCAAATGGTAGAGCAACTATTAGCGATGATGATGATGATGATTTCTGGTTTGGCTTTGAGCAAGAATATTTTATTATGGATGTTGAAACCGAATTACCATTAGGATTCCCAAGAGGTGGTTACCCAAAACCTCAAGGTATGTATTACTGTTCTGTTGGTGGATTAAATACACACGGAAGAGATCTTGTTGAAGAACATGCAGATTTATGTATCGCTGCCGGTTTAAATTTTGAAGGTATTAATCAAGAGGTTGCTTGCGGACAATGGGAATTCCAATTATTTGCAAAAGGTGCTAAAAAAGCTGGTGATGAAATTTGGGTTGCTAGATATTTATTAGACAGATTAACTGAAAAATATGGTTACTACATTGAATACCACCCTAAACCGCTTGGAAAAGAATTAGACTGGAATGGCTCTGGTATGCACGCTAACTTCTCGAACACAACTTTAAGAACTTGTGGAGATAAAGCTGTATATGATAAAATTTGCGAGGCATTTAGACCAGTTGTAGAAGAGCACATAGCTGTTTATGGTGAGTTTAACGACCAACGTTTAACCGGTAAACACGAAACTGCTTCTATTCATGATTTCTCTTATGGAATTTCAGACAGAGGAGCTTCTATACGTATTCCAATTTATACTGTTTCTAAAGGATGGAAAGGATATTTAGAAGATCGTCGTCCAGCGTCAAACGGAGATCCATACAAAATTGCAGCTAGAATTATTAAAACTGTTAAATCCGCAAAGGTTTAATAATTATACTGAATACATTGTTCATAATAAAAAGAGCTCACAAATTATGTGAGCTCTTTTTTATTTACATAAATTCATTTCTACTTTTTAGAAAATATCATTATCATAAAAATACTATAACCAAAAACTAAAAAGAATCCTTTTAGTCTTGAAATTTCAAACTTCTTTTTCATTAGTACTAAAGGCAATAATAAAAATGCGTAACCAAGCATCCAAAAAATATCGTTAGTTAGAATTTGAGGTTCAGTAACTGGTATAGGCTTAATAATTGCTGTTAAACCTAAAACCGTTCCAATATTAAAAATATTTGAACCAATTAAATTACCTAATGATATAGCTTTTTCCTGTTTTGCCGCTGCAATAATAGATGCCGCAAGTTCTGGCACACTAGTTCCAATAGCTATTAATGATACACCTATAACTGCTTCACTTACACCAAGCGAAATAGCTATTTCTTTAGCACCATCTACCAACCATTCACTTCCAAAATACAAAGCACATGCACCAATTAGCAACCAAACAACTATTTTAAAGTTAGAAATCACACTCAAAGTTTCATCAACCTCTATCGATACAGCAGTATCTTTCTTAGAATGTTTTATTAATAGAACTACAAAGAGAATAATCCCAACAAATAGAATAGCACCTTCAACAGCACTTAAAAAATTATCATTATAAAGAAAATAATATACAACAATGGAAAATATCATCATTGCCGGCCAATTCATTTTATAAAAAGATTTATCAACCACAATGGTCCCTACCAAAGCTGTTAAGCCTAACACCAAACCAATATTAGCTATGTTAGAACCAACTACATTGTTTATTGCTATGGCAGGAGAACCTGCTAAAGCAGCTTGCAAACTTACCAGTAATTCTGGTACAGATGTAGCAAAAGACACCACAGTCATACCTATAACCATTTTGGAAATTTTAAATTTAAAAGAGATTGCAACCGAAGATCTAACTAAAAATTCACCTCCTATTACCAGTAAGATAAATCCTAAAATTACCAAAACAATACTCATAAAAGTTCTTTTTTGCGAAGATACTATTTCAAAGTTTTTCTTTATTATAAAATTTCACATTATTTCGCAAAATAAAAACTGAAAATGGAGCTTTAGGTTTTTTTAATCAGCCAAATATGTTTCCATTTAGTTTTGAAAACGATTCAATTGTAG
>DJWL01000083.1 GCA_002441545.1 Flavobacteriaceae bacterium UBA6231
GGCGTATGCTCAAACGGTGCTATAAAATGCTCTTTAGGCACTTGGAATAACTGTAAATACTATGAGTGGGTATTTAGTGGTGGTGTTTTAAAATTAAATGAAACACAACCCGATTTAGTAGGTGGTTGTTATTGTATAAACAGTTCTTGTGGTGGACTTGCTGCGACTGAAAAAAAGAATATTTTAAATGATATATCTGGAGCTATTGCTCCTTTGATGTCCGATAGCTCACAATATGTAATTACAAGAGCTGAGAATAACGGACAAACAGTTAAATATTGGGGGCAAGATTATTCAAATTGTAGTAATTCAAATGGTTCACGCCCAAGTATTTCGCTAAGTGGTTCAAATATGCAATCACAAACAGATAATGCTGCTCTAGCTCAGTCAAACAATGAGTCAAGTGCTTATTATATTTTAAATGAGGGTGCAGGTAACGATACAACTCTTGATGATAGTTTTAAAACAGATTTAACAAATAGATCAACATCCGTAAGAGCATCGGCTACAAACCCTACTGGAACTAATAATTACTCCTATACGGATAATTTAAGCGGTTCATCTATAAATGTGAGTGGCTCTCTTCTCCTTGGTACTCAAGGACAAGCAAAATATTGTGAAGTAGAATGGACGAAAAGCAATACAGATGCTTTCCTTGATGAAACGAATAGAAAAAGTGGAACTACAAATAATCAAGTGAAATATAGTGAGATAAGAGAGTGTATTAATAATTGGACGGTGTGCCCTGTAAATGCAGGAGAAAGTATTAAGCATCAATGCGGTGCTATTGATAATTTTGCGGAAGTTACTGGGGCATTAAATGCTGTAAGCGAGGCAACAAAGGATATGGTATGTTCTTCAACAAACTAAAATATAATTTAATGATTTTATTGCTTTTAATTTCAACACAATCATACGCTTTAATATGTAGTGATTATGGTGATTTTAAAGAGTATGGCGGACATTATTACTCAACAACTGTAAAAAAATTAACATTTAAAGATGCAAAACTATTAGCTGAAAATAGTGGGGGTTATTTGGCTATTCCAAACAGTAGCTCTGAAAATGCTTTTATAGCAGGTTTAATCAAAGATGGAGAATATTCTTGGATAGGTATCCACGATCCAAGCTTAACGGCTAATTATTGCTATTCCACTTCAAACTGCTCTCGTGATGACAGTAGATTTAAAACGGTTAAAAATACTGCACTTTCTTATAAGAATTGGGCGGAATATCAACCAGATAATCTTGTAATGGAATATGATGTAATGGATGGCAAAGAGCAAGTTACCCCACTTGGTGAGCATTGGGTAGCAATGGCGTATAGTGGAAAATGGGCTGATTTTGGAAACCATAAAACAAGTTATAATAATCCGATTAAATACTATGCGGTTTTTGAATTTGATACTATGCCAGATTGCTATACTCCTCCAACAAATTTTCAAGAGGATCAAATTGCAGGTACAAAATGTAGTACAAAAATTTACAACAAAGATATTAACCAAGCTGTTGATACTGGCCAACTATATGATTGCCAACAAGATCAATATGGAACAGATTATTGCCCTAGTCAAATGGCTCCGTGTGCTCAAGAGTGGGATTATACAGATGGAACATCTCAACAAGTAGATACTACATTAAATACTAATCCAAATTGTAATGGAACGATGGTAAA
This sequence comes from Flavobacteriaceae bacterium UBA6231, assembly GCA_002441545.1. Lineage (GTDB taxonomy): Bacteria > Bacteroidota > Bacteroidia > Flavobacteriales > Flavobacteriaceae > Yeosuana. Next base: position 1,676 of record DJWL01000083.1, read on the forward strand.
TGGTGTTTGTTATGAGCAAGTTGGAAATGCAACCAAAGTAACAAATTTATCGTGTAGAAATATAAGTGTACCTTGTATGCCAGGGGCGAACAGTTGTTGTCATATTGATTTTAGTTGTAATAATAATAAGGCGACTGTTAAATATTACGATTGTTGCCCATCTCAAGGGAGCTTAAAAAGAACAGTAACTGTTAGTGATCCAAACCAATTTTTGAATGGAGTATCATATCAACAATGTGGAAATGCAAAGATAATATGTAATAAATCGGGAGCTTGTTCTGTTTATTTTCAAAATTATTATTGTTCTGGATGTGGTTTAATCGGAAGTCCATACCTAACAAACTCATTCTCCTTAAATACAAGCACGGAATATAAATGTAACGATAATCAATTTGTAGGAAGTCAAGCATATCAAGGAGCAGATCCAACAAAATGTTACAACGGATATGAGCCATCTTGCAATAAAGGTTCTTTAAACACAAGTACAAACAAATGTGAATTAGATTATACATACTACAACTATTTGTGCAACAATGATAAAAATGAGTATGGATTAAATTATGTTCCTCAAAATACTGGTGGCGATTGTAATGGAGTGAATTTATTGCCAGATGGTAGTTGTAATTCATCAACTCCTCCAACAAATAACTGCAAAAGAGAGAAATATACTTGTAAAGAGGCTCCAGATAGAAAATGTGCTTATGTAAACAATGAGTATCAATGCTCTCCATATCCTTGTTTTGGTGGTGATGATATTGAAACAACTGATACACAAGTAGGACTTAATGATGCAGATAATAATGGATGGGATAATAGCGGTAACTGCTTAGGACAAATTTATATTTTTAATGGTCAAGATAATAGATGTAGAAGCAAAGATATACTTTTTGGACTTGTAGGCGGTGGGTGTTGCGATAAAGATAAAGTGTTTCTTGGTTTAGTCGCTTGTAAAGAGGAAGAGAAAAAATTAGCAAAACTTAATGATCAAGAGAGATGTCATTATGTTGGTGAGTATTGCTCTAAAAAACTAAACCTTGGATTTACTAAAATATGTGTTCAATGGAAAAAATCACACTGCTGCTTTAACAGTAAACTAGCTCGTATTATCAATGAGCAAGGTCGTCCTCAACTTGCAAAAGGATGGGGAAGTGCTGAAAGTCCAGAGTGTAAAGGTTTTACTCCAGAAGAGTTCCAAAAACTTGATTTTAGTAAAATTGATATGAGTGAGTTTTTTGGAGAGATCCAACAAAACTTTAATGTTAATTTTATGCAAAATCAACAAAACTTCATTCAAAATAGAATTACAAATAATATGAATAATATATCTGGGAATTAAATGAAAACCGATATTAAACTTTGCCCGAATATTTTTTGCTCCAAGAGAAACAGTTGCCTCTCAAGAGGCGGCTCTTGGTTGCTTCAATGTGGACTAAAAAAAGAGTTTATTTCATATATGATAATGTATAGCTAAAAATGCAAAAGCTACCAATTAAACCGTTTTTAGACAGTTTTCAAGGAAATACTCCAGATGACTTCCAAAAACTCGTTAATGAGCAAAAGAGAGCGTTCTGGAGCTATTCTAAACTTACGGATAAAATTCAATCTTTCAATAACTTCAAAAAAGAGCTTGAAATCTTTGTTACAACTAAAGAATGGAGACAAGTTAGCTCTATTGAAATCGATGAGATAATTGGAACCGATCATAATAGATATATAGATATGAGCTACTATGAAATGCTTGGCTCTGGTATCAAAATGGATATTAATATTCCGCTGCTGTTATCGAACCCAAATTATTACTATGAAGTAGATCCAAAAGAACCAACTGCATATTATGCAACCTTTAACACGAAAGCTGGAGATAGTATCGCTTTTGTAGATGGAGATGGGAACCATAGAACTTGTCTGGCCAAAGTGATTAGAGCTTATGATGAAAACTATCAAGAGCTGCACGGTATAACAAAAACCTCATATAATATCGATTATGGATTATATGATCAATTTGTGATGATAAAAGAGACTCTTGAGCCTTACGGATATACTGTAAGCGTTGATAAATTTGATGATAGGGTAGAAGAGGATAAATCTGGAGCTTGGATAAAGTGGTATTTTACTCACAATATAGAGATTAGTAAAAAAGGCAAGAGAACCGTCTTGAAAAATGCTTATGATTTTGATGAGAGAGATTTTCTTCCTTTGAGAACCATAATGTTGAGGTCTTTTAAAAAAATATTGAGTAAGCCCTAAAATAAGAAGTTTGGCAACCTAAAATCGTTGATTTGCAAAACACGAAAAACTTGCCAAACTTGCGAAACTGGGATAAAGACACGCTGTATTACCTCACCAAAAACGAAGTAATTTAATACCTCTACTCAATGTAATTCATCTCCACCTCACCAGCTGCTATCATCTCCTCGATGATTTTGCTCATCTC
>DJWL01000075.1 GCA_002441545.1 Flavobacteriaceae bacterium UBA6231
AATACCTACGCGATTTAAGTAAAGGAAACCAGAAAAAAGCAGGCATTGTAGCAGCTTTAATAGGTAACCCAGAAGTTATTGTTTTAGACGAGCCTTTTGCTAATTTAGATCCAACCACACAGATTCGTTTAAAACAAATCATAAAAGAGCTAGCCGAAACAAAAGGAGTAACTGTGCTTATTTCAAGTCATGATTTAATGCATGTTACTGATGTTTGCGAACGCATTGTAGTTCTAGAAAAAGGAGAAATTATAAAGGACCTTGCAACTAATGAGGCGACTCTAAAAGAGCTTGAAGCTCACTTTGCTAGTTAGCACTTTATCCAAAAGTTGTTTCGTTTTATAGGTTAATCAAAAAAGATGCTTATTTTTACCTTTTACATAATATATGTAAGAGTTTATAGTTATTATTAGACTTAATAAACAGGTATTGAAAACATCATTCAAATTCATACTAATAGTAGTAATATCTTCTGTTTTAGTAACGAGTTGTTCGCGAAAAAAAAACAGTTTTATAAATCGCAATTTTCATGCTGTTACTGCAGAATATAACGCGCTATATAATGGTTATTTAGCTTTAGAAGAAGGTAGAAAGACCCTTAATGATGCATACAGTGATAATTATTGGGATATTTTGCCCATAGAGCGTATGCAGATTAGTGAAGAGATTATACTTCCTGGTCAATCTAAAAATGAAAATTTTAACAGAGCTGAAGAAAAGGCTGTTAAAGCCATTCAAAAGCACAGTATGAATCTTCAGGGTAAAGAAAAAAACCCTCAAATTGATGAAGCTTATTTGCTTTTAGGGAAAGCCCGATATTTTGATCAACGTTTTGTGCCCGCATTAGAAGCTTTCAATTATATTCTTTATAAATATCCAGCAAGTGATAAAATTAATCAGGCTAAAATTTGGAGAGAAAAAACCAATATTCGTCTTGATAATGATGAATTGGCTATAAAAAATCTTAAACGCCTTTTAGAGAGTGAAGAATTAAATAGTCAAGATTTGGCAGACGCTACATCTATGTTAGCTCAAGCATATTTAAACACAAAATCTGTTGATAGTGCCATCACTCAATTAGAAATTGCTTCAAATAACACTAAAAGTAACGATGAACGCGGTAGATATCGTTTTATACAAGGACAACTTTATAACACCTTAGGTAAAAAAGACAGTGCTAATATCGCTTTCGATAAGGTTATTGAACTCAATAGAAAGACACCTCGCATTTATTTGATTAGTGCACAACTGGAAAAGATTAAAAATTTTGATTATGAAAATGGCGATAAATTAGCTTGTTCAGAATTGTTAACCAAGCTTGAAGAAGACAGAGAAAACAGGCCATTTCTTGATAAAATATATCATCAAATAGGTGAATATCACCGAAATAATAAATCGGAGTATTTAGCTATTTCGTATTATAATAAGTCATTACGAACCAACTCTAGAGACAAACAATTAATGGCCAGAAACTATCAAATTCTTGGAGATATTAGTTTTGATAATTCTATTTATAAAGAAGCCGGTGCTTATTATGATAGTACGATGACTAATTTAGTGGTTGATTCAAAACCCTATCGTATTATAAAACGCAAAAGAGACAACCTTGAAGACGTTATTTATTATGAAGGTATTGCTCAGGTTAACGATAGTATTTTAAACTTGGTTAATTTATCTGAAGAAGATAGAATTGCATTTTTTGATACTTATATAGAAAAATTAAAAGTTAAAGCTGAAGAAGAAAAGCAAAAACAAGAAATAGCAAAACAAAATACAGGATTAATTACAGTTAACAATACTCTTGGCGGAACAAACCCCATGACTCCAAGAGGAGGAGGTTTACCTAATCAAGAAAGCGTGTTTTATTTTTATAATCCAACAACAGTTGCTTACGGTAAAAATGAATTTGTTAAAATTTGGGGAAACAGAGCCTCAGAAGACGATTGGAGATGGTCAAGTAAAGGAAAAACAAATGCAGCAGCAAATGATTTAAGCAGTGAAGTATTTGCAGATGCTACGGTAGATGAATTGTATAACCCAGAATTTTATATTTCAAAAATTCCAACTGAAACAAAAGAAATTGATAGCATTTCTAAAGAAAGAAACTATGCTTACTACCAATTAGGATTGATTTATAAAGAAAAATTTAAAGAATATGAATTGGCAAAAAACAAGTTTGAAACAGTTCTAAAAAGCAATCCAGAAAACAGATTAATACTGCCTTCTAAATATAATCTATATAAAATTTACGAATTATTGGGGCAAGGCGATGAAGCATCAATAGCAAAAAATGATATTATTTCTAACTTTCCAGATTCTAGGTATGCTACCATTTTAAACAATCCAGAATTGGCAACTTTAAAAGACGAAAACAGTTCGGAAAGCATTTATGAAAGTATTTATCAATTGCATGAAAACCAAGAATATGCTGAGGTTATATCAAAATGCGAAACCTATATTAATGCCTTTGATGGCGAACCAATTGTTCCAAAGTTAGAACTTTTAAAAGCAACGGCTACAGGACGTTTGTTTGGATTTGAGCCATATAGTAAAGCTATAAATTATATAGCAATAACTTATGCCAATACACCTGAAGGACAACAAGCTCAAGAAATTGAATCTAAAATGTTGCCAAATGTTCAAAGCAAAGAATTTGTTTTAGATAGCGTTGCTAATAATTATAAAGTGGTTTTTCAATTTGATAAAACTGAAATATCTCAAATTAAAACGTTTCAAGACACTTTAAATAAGGTTTTGAAAAACATTAAATATTATGATTTATCATCATCTCTTGATGTGTATAATCCAGAAACAACTTTTGTAATTGTTCATGGCTTAAAAAACAAAGTAGTTGCTAAAACCTTTGACCAACTATTAGCTAAAGAAGATAAAAAGAAAATTAATAAATCCTATTTTGTAATATCCTCACCTAATTACCAAATTATTCAAATTCATAAGAATTTAGAAGCCTATTTAAGTACAGATAATAACTAATTAATAGCATTATGTTCTCAGATAATAAAAAAGCAAAACACATGGAAGAGTCAACATCGAGTCAAAATATTATTGCTCAAGGAACCAAAATTAATGGCGATTTTAATAGCGAAGGTGATTTTAGAATAGATGGCACCGTTGAAGGCAATATAAAAACAACTGGTAAAGTTGTAGTGGGTAAATCTGGTTTTATAAAAGGAACATTACAAGGTACCGATGCCCATTTTGAAGGAAAATTTTCTGGAAAGTTAAGTTTATCGGGTATGCTAACTTTAAAATCAACAGCACATATTGACGGAGAGGTTGTGGTTGGCAAACTTGCTGTTGAACCTGGAGCCGCATTTAATGTAACATGCATTATGAAAGGAACTGTTAAAGAAATGAATAAAGGTGGACAACAAAGAGAGCAAGAAACCGGGAAAACAGCTTAAAAATGTTGCGGCTCTTTCTGGAATTGCTATTCAAATGGGTGTTACTATCTATTTATTTGTGCTTCTAGGAAAATGGTTGGACACCAAATTTAACAATGGAGACAAGCTTTTTATTATTATCATGACACTATTGGGAGTAGGTATTTCACTATACGCAGTTATTAAGCAAGTTAATAGAATAAAATATTAATGAGTAATCCTTTTATACGTTTTGCTATAAAGGCAACGGTTATTTTAACAGTTGCTTTTTGTATTCATGTTGCAGTTTTATATGTTTTTAAACTACCACTATTTGAAAATAAAATTGTACTATCATATGTAGTTAACCTGCTATTGGTTGTTATTATTTTTGGGCTCTTATATCTTTCCAAAAGAAAGTTTAAAGACCAGTTGGGGTTTTTATTTATAGCAGGAAGTGCATTAAAATTTGGTGTGTTTTTTGTTGTTTTCTATCCTTTTTTTAAGCTTGACAATCACATTTCTAAATTCGAGTTTGCAGCTTTTTTTGTGCCTTATGGTTTAGGTTTAATTTTAGAAACAATTAGTCTTGTTAAATGGCTAAATAAGTTAGATTAAAAGTCGCATAATATCCATCAAATTAAACCTTTGAAATAAAATAAAAATTTATTTTTGTTTTTGAGATAAAACCATACCTTTGCAGGAATTTTTAAGCCACTATTAGTTAGAGTGATATGCGTGTAAAAACATATTTAAAATCAATTACATTATTCCTGTTTTTATTAACCTTTATGTCGTATGGGCAAGAGGGTCATACAGAAGAACAATTACTTGAAGGAACAAAAACTGATAAAGAAGCAGAAATAAAAGAATATATTCTGCATCACTTAAAAGACTCTTATGATTTTGGACTGTATTCATATACAACAGATCAAGAAGAGACTAAGCATATTGGGTTTCCTTTACCTGTAATACTTTGGGATAATGGTTTAAAAGTGTTTTTATCTTCTAAATTTCATCATGGTGAAGAAGTAGCTGAAGTTGGAGGTAATTATTATAAAGTTTATCATTCAAAAATTTATAAAGTTGATGGCCGGAATGGAGAGATAAATGAAGATGAACATCACCACGCTACCAATGAAAAACCATTAGATTTCTCTATTACAAAAAATGTTGTTTTGATTTTTACGGTATTTGCTATTTTGTTTTTTATGTTTAACCGCATGGCAAAAGCTTATAAAAACAACAATGGGTTGCCAAAAGGAATAGGTCGTATTTTAGAACCAATAGTGTTATATGTAAGGGATGAAATTGCAATTCCTAATATTGGCGAAAAGCACTATAAAAAATATATGAGTTATTTGTTAACCGTATTCTTCTTTGTTTGGGTTGTGAATCTTTTTGGTTTAACACCAATAGGAATGAATGTTACTAATAATATAGCTGTAACCTTATGTTTGGCTCTTATCACCTATATTATTACAACATTTTCTGGAAACAAAAACTATTGGAAGCACATCTTTTGGATGCCAGGAGTTCCTGTTCCTATGAAAATTATTTTAGCGCCTATTGAATTATTAGGAACTTTTATAAAACCATTTGCGTTAATGATTCGTTTGTATGCAAACATTACAGCAGGACATATTGTGTTAATGAGTATCATTGGAATGATGTTTATTTTTAATAACTGGATTGGTAGTTCATTATCATTTGTTTTAGCGTTTGTTTTAGCAATTTTAGAACTGTTAGTAGCGGTATTACAAGCCTATATTTTTACAGTGCTTTCTGCTTTATACTTTGGTATGGCGGTTGAAGAGCATCATGATGAAGCACATTAATAAATTGAATGTTTAATTTTTAATTATATATATTATGGGAAATATTCCTGAAATCGTTGGAGCAGGTTTAATCGTAATAGGAGCAGGAATCGGAATCGGTAAGATTGGTGGTTCAGCTATGGAAGCTATTGCACGTCAACCAGAAGCTACTGGAAAAATTCAAACCGCTATGCTTATTGCAGCAGCGTTGATTGAAGGTATTGCCTTTGCAGCTTTATTTGCAAAGTAAAACACACAAAAGAACAGCTTTAACGGTTGGTTATAGCTGTTCTTTAAATTAAACAGAGTTTTTTAGAAATATAATTTATTATGGAAGAATTATTTGGAGGATTTTCTTTAGGGTTGTTTATTTGGCAAGCAATACTCTTTATAGCACTTGTTTTATTGCTTAAAAAATTCGCTTGGAAACCTATTTTAGATTCAGTTAACGATAGAGAAGAAGGTATTAAAAATGCATTGGATGCTGCGGAAAAAGCAAAATTAGAAATGCAAAACCTTCAAGCAGACAATCAAAAATTGTTACAAGAAGCAAGAGCAGAGCGTGAAACTATGTTAAAAGAAGCACGTGACATGAAAAGCAAAATGATTGAAGATGCTAAAGACGAAGCCAAAACGGCTGCAGGGAAGTTAATTGAACAAGCTCAAGCAGCAATTGAAACAGAAAAGAAAGCAGCTATTGCCGAATTGAAGTCTCAAGTTGCAAGCTTATCAATTGAGATTGCAGAAAAAGTAATGCGTGAAGAATTATCAAACAAAGACAAACAAGTAAAATTGGTTGAGTCTATGTTAGGTGAAGCAAAATTAAACTAACAATACATGGCAGGAGCAAGAGCAGCAATACGTTACGCAAAAGCAGTTTTAAGTTTGGCTACAGACAGAAATAAAGCAGAAGCAGTAAACAATGATATGAAGTTAATGGCTAAAACCATTGCAGAAAATATTGAGTTAGGTAATATGCTTAACAATGCTGTAATTAAATCTGAAACCAAAAAAGCAACTTTATTAGCTGTTTTTCCTAATCTTAATGAAATTAGCACAAACTTGTTTGATGTTTTAATATCTAACAAAAGAGTAAACATTTTAAATGATATTGCAATACATTACAGCATATTGTTTGATGT
>DJWL01000031.1 GCA_002441545.1 Flavobacteriaceae bacterium UBA6231
AATTATTTTAAAATTCGGCGTTTTGTGGCGTTCTAGGAAATGGAATAACATCTCTAATATTTGTCATTCCTGTGGCAAACATTACTAAACGCTCAAACCCTAGCCCAAAACCAGAATGTACGGCTGAACCATATTTACGAAGGTCTAAATACCACCATAATTCTTCTTCATCAATATCAAGGGCTGCCATTTTTTCTTTAAGAACTTCTAAGCGTTCTTCACGTTGAGAACCTCCAACCATTTCTCCAATGCCCGGGAATAAAATATCCATTGCCCTAACTGTTTTGCCATCTTCATTTAAACGCATATAAAATGCTTTTATGTTGGCTGGATAATCAAACAATATTACTGGGCAGTTAAAATGTTTTTCTACAAGGAAACGCTCGTGTTCACTTTGTAAATCTGCACCCCATTCGTTAATAATATATTTAAATTTCTTTTTCTTGTTTGGTGTACTATTACGAAGAATATCAATGGCCTCTGTATAACTTACTCTTTTAAAGTTGTTTTCAATTACAAAGTTTAATTTTTCAATCAAACTCATCTCACTACGTTCTGCTTGAGGTTTTGATTTTTCTTCATCTAGCAATCTGCTTTCCAAAAAGTCTAAATCTTCTCTATTGTTAGTCAAAACATATTTTAAAACATATTTTAAAAAGTCTTCAGCTAAATCCATATTTCCAGCTAAATCCATAAAAGCCACTTCTGGTTCAATCATCCAGAATTCAGCTAAATGACGAGATGTATTTGAGTTTTCAGCTCTAAATGTTGGTCCAAATGTATAAACTTTTCCTAATGACATGGCATAAGTTTCGGCCTCTAACTGCCCTGAAACCGTTAGATTAGTTTCCTTTCCAAAGAAGTCTTTAGAAAAATCAACTTTTCCATCTTCTGTTAACGGCGGATTTTTAGCGTCTAAACCACTTACTCTAAACATTTCTCCGGCACCTTCGGCATCACTTCCTGTAATAATTGGGGCGTGCATATAGAAAAATCCGTTTTCATTAAAGTATTTATGAATGGCAAATGATAGTGCTGAACGCAATCTCATTACTGCACTAAACGTATTGGTGCGAGTACGTAAGTGGGCGTTTTCTCTTAAAAATTCAAAAGAATGCTTTTTAGGTTGAATTGGATAGGTTTCAGGATCTGAATCACCTAAAATTTTAATGGTTTTTACATTAATTTCAACCTTTTGTCCTTTCCCCAAACTTTCAACTAATTCACCTATAATATGAACAGCAGCACCCGTAGTAATGCGTTTTAAAATGGCTTCATCGGTATTTTCAAAATCTACAACACACTGGATATTATTAATTGTTGAACCATCATTTAATGCTATAAAACGATTGGCTCTAAAAGTTCTTACCCAACCTTTAATATTTACTTCTGGGAGTATGGAGTTATTTGATAATAATTCTGAAACGGTATGTGATTTCATTGATGTTAAATTTTAAAGTGCAAATATAAAGGTTTCAATCATGAAAATTCAAATAACAAATTCCAAAATGAAGATAAATAGGGATTTGAAATCTAAAAAAATTAGTTTTGTTTGTCTTCTTCCTCTTCTTCAGGAATAATATTAATAGCTGGTTCTCTTAGTACGTTTTTATTAGCAATGCTTCGTTCTAATGAAAGTAGTAAAGATGGTAGTAAAACTAAGTTAGATAACATAGCAAATAAAAGGGTTATAGATACTAATCCTCCTAAAGCAACTGTGCCGCCAAAGCTTGATATTGTAAATACTGAAAACCCAAAAAACAAGACTATAGACGTGTAAAACATGCTAACTCCGGTTTCACGAAGTGCAGCGTAAACAGATTTATTAATTCTCCAATGATTGGCTTGTAACTCTTGCCTGTATTTAGCTAAAAAGTGAATAGTATCATCTACCGATATTCCAAAAGCAATACTAAAAACTAATATGGTCGATGGTTTAATAGGAACCCCTAAATACCCCATTAACCCAGCAGTTATTAATAATGGAAGTAAGTTTGGAATTAAGGAAACTATAATCATTTTAAATGACCTAAACAGATAGGCCATAAATAGTGAAATTAAAAATATAGCAAGTGTTAAAGAAACTGCCAGATTTTTAACCAAGTATTTCGTTCCTTTTTGAAAAACCAAAGCCTTTCCGGTCATGGTAACATTGTACAGGTCTTTTGGGAAAACATTACTAATTTTATTTTGGATATTTTCTTCGATATGCTCCATTTTATCAGTTCCAATATCTTTCATAAAGGTTGTGATACGGGCATATTGACCTGTACTATCAACAAAGTTTTTAAACAAATCTACATTAGATGTTGAGTTTTTAGCATATGATAAAATAAAACTGTTTTCTTGTGATGTTGGTAACTGATAATGTTTAGGATTCCCATTGTAGTAAGCTTGTTTTGAATATTTTACTAAGCTAACTACTGAAATTGGTTTGGATAATTCTGGTGTTTCAATAATTAAATCTTCAAGCTCATTCATGCGTTTTAAGGTAGACAATTTCATAACCCCTTTTTTACGCTTGGTATCAACCATAATTTCTAAAGGCATAATGCCATTAAACTCTTCTTCAAAAAACTTAATATCATTATAAAACTCAGTTTTTTTAGGCATATCCTCAATGAGGCTTCCAGAAATTTTAATTTGATAAATCCCTATAAAACTTAAAATAAGAAGTAAAACAGAGATTCCATAAATAGCAATTCGTTTTTGTTTTACTATACGTTCAATCCAACTTACAAAATAAGTAACCCAGCGTCTGTTTAAGTGTTCTAAATGACGCTCTTTAGGATACGGTAAAAACGAATATAAAATAGGAATTATAAGAATGCATAAAATAAAAATAGCTAAAATACTTAGTGAGGCAACTGTACCAAATTCTTTTAATAATTTACTTTCAGTTAAAATAAATGTAGCAAAACCAGATGCCGTTGTAACATTTGTCATTAACGTGGCATTTCCTATTTTGGTAATAACACGTTGTAATGATTTTACTTTATTGCCATGTAGTTTAACTTCGTGTTGATATTTATTAATTAAGAAAATACAGTTAGGTATTCCAATAACAATAATTAATGGCGGAATGAGTGCTGTTAGTACTGTTATTTCATAATTTAATAAACCTAGAATGCCAAAGGTCCACATGACTCCAGTACAAACTACAATTAGAGAAATTAATGTTGCTCTAATAGATCTAAAAAAGAAAAAGAAAATTAGTGAGGTAACCAACAAAGCTGCACCAATAAACAATCCTATTTCATCAACAATGTTTTGTGAATTTAGTGTGCGAATGTATGGCATTCCGGAAACTCTAACATCTACATTGTTTGCGGTTTCAAAAGCCTCAATTTTTGGTTGCAACACAGAAATTACAAAGTCCTTTCTAACGCCAGTATTTACAATATCTTTTTTAAGATAGATGGCGGTTCTAATGGTTTTTGTTTCTTTATTAAACAAAAAGTTGTCGTAAAAAGGATATTTTTTAAAAAGATCATCTTCTAAAGTTTCGATTTGTTCAATAGAAGCAATGGAGTCTTTTATAAAAGGTTCGAGAACAAATTTTTCGTTTATGGTATCTTTTACAAGTTTTTGTAAATCTTTAATTGATAGAACGGTTTCTACTTCTTTGTATTTCTTAAAATCATCAGAAAGCTTGTTCCAAGCATTTAATTTTTCAACCGTAAAAAGGGTAGAGTCTTTTATTCCTAGAACTATAAGGTTTCCTTCTTCGCCAAAAATTTTTAAAAAGTTGTTATAGGTAATATTTACTTCGTTGTCATCTGGCAATAAATTTGCTTCAGTATATGTAAAACGCATATTCTTCCATTGGAAGCTGAAGAAAATTGTTATGATTATTAAAACAACAAGAATGGCTATTTTATTGCGTAAAATGACTCTAGCAATGATGTCCCAAAAATCTTTTGTAAATAGTTTTAACATACTTTGTTTAAAAGATTGGCAAAGGTAGAAAAAACTATGTATTAGATATGTTTATAGTGTTATAATGTTAAGTTAAATGTAAATTTAAAAGCAACATTGTCACCAATATCTGGCAAGTGATAAGCACCATAACGGTATGTAAAACTTAATCCAAAACCAAACAAAAGTTTATTGAGTTCAAAACCAGATTCCGTATAACCTTTGTTTAAATTATTGAAGGTAATATTTTGGTGCCTTTCAATATTATTTATATCGCCTAAAGCATATCTTGATATTAAAACGAGTTGTGGTTTAAATCGTGCTGAAATATTAAAAGGATTAAAGAAATGTTTTAATTGGGCAGTAACTAGTCTGTCTGAAAAAAACTCATTAAAAAACATAGTTTCAAAACTTGTTATGCCAGCAACTGAAAAACGTTGTAATATGGTTTCTTTGTTAAGATTGTTTGGATAAGCGTGGTATAAATGCGTTAACGGCGTGTCTCCTTTTGTTATGCCAGAAACTATTATTAATTCAGAAAGCGCATTGTTAGCTTGTTTTATTTGACAAATAGTTCTAAAATCTATTTTATAAAAACTAAAATCATTTTCACTTAAACCTTTAATGCTTTTAGTGTATTGAAATGTGAATTTCGGATAACCGTTTTTTACTTCTTTGTAACTGTTATTAACTAATTCATATTTACTAAACGGATTCCATTCTAACGATGTTTTTATAATGCTTAGATGAAAAGTATCATAATTATTGTCATTTATTGCAAATGTATAATTGTAAGTTGGAACTATATAACTAAGAGCTAATTGAGTTTCTGTTTGAATTTTTGGACTAAACTGATGTTCTATTGAAATAGCTCTTGTTGTATGTTTGTGAAATAGACTTATATTTAATAAACGAGGTTCAAACAGTTGAAACAGGCGCTTATCAGTTAAAAATACCGAGCTTCCAGATTCTTGCAAATCATCTGTATAAGAGGTGTTTAACCAAGTATTTGTTTTTTCGTTTAATCTTAAACCAGCACCAAAGCTATATTTAAATCTATGATCTCTAAAACCATAAACCAGGTAAGTATTTAGTCTTAATTTTTCTGAAAAATCATCATTTGTAATGCCTCCAAGACCAGTTCTTAAAGCTTCATACTGGTTATATTTTACCAAGTATTTTAAATCAAAGTTAAAGTATTTTGTGGGAAAGTAACCATTTCCTAACTGTTTGAAAAACTCACTTTGCTTTAAGGTGTCTTTTTCTTTTACAGAAGAATTTATTGAGTCATTTTGAGAATACAGCACGCTTGAAAATATAAATAAGAAAAAAAATGTGCTGATTTTTAACATTGCTAAAAATGAAAAATTAAATATTTAAAAAAGAAGCGACTTAAATGTCGCTTCTTAATTTATACTGTCATGATTTCTCTCTCTTTGACTTCAAGAATGTCATCAATTTTTTTAACGTACTTATCTGTTAAATGTTGTATATCAATTTCTGCATTCTTTTTAAGATCTTCAGAAACATCATCAGATTTTTTAATTTCATTATTGGCATCTTTTCTAGCGCTTCTAACTCCAATTTTAGCATCTTCAGCTTCAGCTTTAGCTTGCTTTGCAAGATCTCTACGGCGTTCTTCTGTTAATGGTGGAACATTGATAATGATTGTTTCACCATTATTCATAGGGTTAAAACCTAAATTGGCAATCATAATACCTTTCTCAATTTCTTGAAGCATACTTCTTTCCCAAGGTTGAACCGTAATAGTTCTCCCATCTGGTGTATTCACATTGGAAACTTGGCTTAATGGTGTCTGAGAACCATAATAATTTACCATTACACTTCCTAACATTGCGGGACTTGCTTTTCCGGCCCTAATATTTGCTAACTGTTTTTCTAAATGCTTAAGGGCATTATCCATAGACTCTTGTGCTGAGTCTAAAATGAATTGTATGTCTTCATTCATTATTATAAAACTTTAATTTTAATTAATATAAAAAACAATAGTGTTTAACAATTAACTTCTGTGCCAATATTTTCACCAGAAACTACTTTAAATAGGTTTCCTTTTTTATTCATATCAAAAACAATAATTGGTAGTTCGTTTTCTTGACTTAATGTAAAAGCAGTTGTATCCATGACTTTCAAGCCTTTTCTAATAACTTCGTCGAAAGAAATAGTATCAAATTTAATGGCTTTTGAATCTTTTTCTGGATCTACATTGTAAATACCGTCTACACGAGTTCCTTTTAAAATAACATCTGCTTCAATTTCAATAGCTCTTAAAACCGCTGCAGAATCTGTTGTAAAATATGGATTTCCAGTGCCACCACCAAAAATTACAACACGCCCTTTTTCTAAATGACGTATTGCTCTTCTTCTTATAAATGGTTCTGCTACTTCGTTAATTTTAATGGCCGATTGTAATCGAGTAGGAATTCCTGCATTTTCTAAAGCACTTTGTAATGCTAAACCATTTATTACAGTTGCAAGCATACCCATATGATCTCCTTGAACTCGATCCATACCTTTGCTAGCACCAGCTACACCTCTAAAAATGTTTCCACCACCAATAACAATGGCTACTTCTACACCTAAATCAGTAATGGTTTTAATGTCTTCAGCATATTCTGATAATCGTTCTGGGTCAATACCGTATTGACGATTTCCCATTAAGGCTTCACCAGATAATTTTAGTAGGATTCTTTTATACTTCATAACGTCTTTAAAAGTTTAGCAAAATTACATAATTTTTTTTGTTTTTAAATTATAAAAAAAGCCTCTCAAATTAATGAGAAGCTTTTTAAAATATAGATGGTTATGCTTTAAGATTAACCTAAAGCAACTCTTTTAAAGTTTACAACTTTTACATCTTTACCAATTGATTTTACATAATCAGCCACACTTAATTTGCTGTCTTTAATAAAATCTTGATTTACTAATGTATTGTCTTTAAAGAAACGGTTTAATTTACCTTTAGCAATGTTGTCTAACATAGCTTCTGGTTTTCCTTCTTGGCGTAATTGATCTTTAGCTATTTCAATTTCTTTATCAATAATAGAAGCATCAACAGCATCTTGGTCTAATGCAATAGGATTCATTGCAGCTGCTTGCATTGCAACGTCTTTAGCTACAGTTTCTGAACCGTCAACACTAGCAGATAAACCTACTAGGGTTGCTATTTTGTTTCCAGAATGTATATATGAACCAACAAAAGGAGCTTGAATTTTTTCAAACGCAGTGATTTCTAATTTTTCACCGATAACACCTGTTTGTTCAATTAATTTTTCAGCAACAGAAAGGCCACCAAAATCAGCAGATAAAAATTCTTCTTTAGAAGCATAATTAAACGCTAATTCAGCTAATTGATTTGCTAAATTTACAAAGCTTTCATTTTTACCAACAAAGTCCGTTTCACATCCTAATACAATAGCAACGCCAACAGTTTTATCGTCGCTTACTTTTGCAATTGCAGCACCTTCGGTTGATGCTCTGTCTGCTCTGTTAGCTGCAACTTTTTGCCCTTTTTTGCGTAAAATTTCAATAGCTTTTTCAAAATCTCCTTCAGCTTCAACTAAAGCTTTTTTACAATCCATCATTCCTGCACCAGTAGTTTGTCTTAATTTGTTTACTTCAGCAGCGGTTATATTTGCCATAGATTTATTTTTTTAAAAATTTAAAAAGTCGTTCAATTGGTTTCTCTTAAAGAAAAGAATTAAACGACTTAATGTATGTTATATTAATATTATTTATTCTTCTTCTTCAGCAACAAATTTCTTAGCTTTTGCTAATGCATTTGCTTTTTCAGTTGCAACTACTTCATCGTTAAAAGTATCATCGCCTTCTTCTGAAGCATCTTTTTCAGCTTTACGTTCTAATAATCCTTCACTGATTGAATTTGTAACATGAGTTAAAATTTTATCAATTGATTTTGAAGCGTCATCATTTGCTGGGATAACATAATCAACTTGACGTGGATCAGAGTTGGTATCTACCATTGCAAAAATTGGAATGTTTAATTTTTGTGCTTCTTTAATTGCTATGTGCTCACGTTTGATATCAACAACAAATAATGCCCCTGGTAAACGTGTCATGTCACTAATAGAACCTAAGTTTTTTTCTAACTTAGCTCTTAAACGATCTACTTGTAAACGTTCCTTTTTAGAAAGCGTTAAAAAAGTACCGTCTTTCTTCATTCTATCAATTGAAGCCATTTTTTTAACGGCTTTTCTAATAGTAACAAAGTTAGTTAGCATACCACCTGGCCATCTTTCTGTGATGTAAGGCATGTTGATAGCTGTTGCTTTTTCGGCAACTATATCTTTAGCTTGTTTTTTTGTTGCAACAAATAAAATTTTACGACCAGAGTTAGCAATTTTGCTAAGTGCTGCTCCTGCTTCTTCTATTTTAGCTGCTGTTTTATAAAGGTTGATAATATGGATGCCATTGCGCTCCATATATACGTAAGGAGCCATGTTTGGATCCCACTTACGTGTGAGGTGACCGAAGTGAACACCTGCTTCAAGTAATTCTTTTACTTCTACTTTTGCCATTTTGTAATAGTTTACGTTCTGTTGATTAGCAATGTTCCATTTAGCTGTTAGCTGTTAGCTTTTGGCTGTTGGCTTCATTTAGATGCTTAACTAAATCCTGACTTTTAGGTCATGGACAACAATAACTGGTTTAATTTTTTCTTTGTGCTGAATACTATAAAAAGTAAAGCAGCTAATTTGATATTAACGTTTAGAGAATTGGAATTTCTTACGCGCTTTTTTCTGACCGAATTTTTTACGCTCAACCATTCTTGGGTCTCTTGTTAATAATCCTTCTGGCTTTAAAGTCAATCTGTTTTCAGCATCTACTTCGCACATTGCGCGAGAAATTGCTAAACGAACTGCTTCTGCTTGACCAGTAATACCACCTCCTAATACATTTACTGTAATATCAAAGTTACCTTCGTTATTAGTCATTGCTAATGGTTGGTTTACTTTGTATTGTAACGTAGATGTAGTGAAGTAAGCATTCAATTCTTTTTTGTTTACTGTGATGTTACCTTTACCTGGAGCAACATAAACACGAGCAACAGCCGTTTTTCTACGGCCAATTTTGTGAATTACTTCCATTTACTTGAATTCGTTTAAGTTAATTGTTTTTGGCTTTTGAGCTTCGTGAGTATGAGCCGTACCAACAACAACATTTAAATTACGGAATAAATCTGCTCCTAATTTGTTTTTAGGTAACATTCCTTTAACTGACTTTTCTACTAATCTTGCTGGATCTTTTCCAAACATTTCTGTAGCAGATAAGCTTCTTTGACCACCTGGATAACCTGTGTGACGAATGTACGTTTTATCGTTCCACTTGTTTCCTGTTAAGTTGATTTTTTCGGCATTGATAACAATTACGTTATCACCGCAATCAGCATGTGGTGTGAAGTTAGGTTTGTGTTTACCTCTTAATAGTTTTGCAACTTTTGAAGCTAAACGACCTAAGCTTTGCGATTCAGCATCAACCAATAACCACTCCTTGTTAGCAGTAGCTTTGTTGCCTGAAATTGTTTTGTAGCTTAATGTATCCACACTTATTATTTTTTCAAATTAAACATTCCTCTTTCAAAAAGAGTTTGCAAATTTACGATAATCTATTTGATTACCAAATAGTCACGGAGTATTTTTTTGATAAGTTTGTTAGTATCTTTTGTGAAGTGTGCTTTAATTTATGCAATTTGTTGTAAACAATTGATTTATAATTGATTATTGATATTGTATACCAGGGCCCACAGAAGCTTCTATATTCAGAAATTCAATTTTAGGCGATTCATCTAGATTTAGATCTCTTTGTTTTTGAAATTCCAAGAATGATGGAGTATTAAGTAAGATGTGTTGGATATGTTCGTTATCATACAATGAGTGGTGAGCAAAAGTCACTCCATCTTGTTTGGTAAAGACAGAATATTGAAATTTGTTTGAATCGAGGGTTTTAAAATCTGCTATAAACTTTTGGATGTTTGCTCTATTTTTTGTTACGAAATCTGATTTAATTTTATAAGTCACTATTACTGATATCATTTGATCTTGTTTTATATGTTTTAATGATTTAAACCAATTCTTCACAATAAAAACCAAAACTTTTAAATACTTGTAAAATAGTATTTGGTTTAATGGTCTTGGTTTCAACCCGGAAGATATTGTCGCAATCTTCCAGATCAAAATTCCAATAACCATTTTTGGCAATTAAGTTGTTTAAAACAGGTTTTAGCTGTTTTATTTCACGTTTTGAAGTGATTGATGTTTTAAAAACCAAAATGGTATTCATAATGTTTGTTTTTTAACGTTCATAAAAGAAAGGAGGTTCAATATCTAAAGCTCGTAAATACACGTAAGCTTGTCCACGATGGTGAATTTCATTATCAATAAAATAAAAGATAGACGACCAAACTGTGCCTTCATATTGTCCAAAAATTTTTATCTTTTCCTGAAATTGTTCTGGTTTTATTTGTGCCCAATAGGCATTTATATCTTCAGTGGCTTGATCCCAAAGCTCAAGAATTTTTGCTTTTTTGTTATCATGTTTTATGTGTTCAATTAGTTCTACTGTTTGTCCTGTTGCAATTTCTTTGGTGCCTGGAGCAGCAATTCCTAAAAGCTCCATAACCATTTCTGCAAAGGTGCGCATACCACCAATGGAATAATTAAAAAATGCTTCTTCGGGAAAAGCTTCAATGACGCGTCGGGTTAAACCTCGATGTCCTTGCCAATGAGCCAATAAATCTGATGGTGTAATAACTGTTGCTAATGCAGTGTTTGTTGTAGTTTCCATAATTGTAATTTTAATGTTTTTACTATTTGAAATCAAAATTACAAGGGCATTGTGACAGCATTATGTCAGTAGTAAAAAATAAAACTTTAAAATTTTTCAACTGACAAACCTTTGTCATACCAACTCCATAGTTTTGAGTATTATTACTAATTAGTTGAGTATGTTGAACTCGAAATTCAATACAAACTTCAGCCTGAAATCCTATCTTTGGGAAATATATTATAGCATTATGAGTTTTGATACGGTAAAACGTTTTGATAGAATAGTAGCCATACTTATTCATTTGCAATCCAAACGAATTGTAAAAGCACAAGAATTAGCCGATAGATTTCAGGTAAGTTTACGCACCATTTATCGCGATATTCGTACGCTAGAAGCTTCGGGTGTGCCTATTATTAGTGAAGCTGGTGTTGGCTATTCCATCATGGAAGGTTACCGTTTGCCTCCTGTAATGTTTACACGCGAAGAAGTTGGAAGTTTTGTGGCTGCTGAAAAACTTATGCAGAAGTTTGTAGATAAATCATTGGGAGATTATTACGAGTCGGCAATGATGAAACTAAAATCAGTGTTACGTGGTCGTGAAAAAGATTGGATTTCTGCTTTAGAATCGCAAATTTTAGTCGATCCTGCACATAAATTATTCAACGACGATTTACCAAATGCACTTGAAGTGTTGTTTGAAAGCATCGCTGAAAAAAGGCAAGTATATTTAAAATATCAAGCTTTAAATAACGAAACACCTGCCGAACGAAATGTTGAACCTGTTGGTATTTACCATGAATCTGGATTTTGGTATGTGTTGGCTTTTTGCCATTTACGAGATGATTACCGACAATTTAGAACTGATAGAATGCTTGCTATAAAATCAACCCAAAACAGTTTTACCAAAGATCATATTACTTTAGATGAATATCGAAACAAAACACAAAATGTACAGAAAACAAAAGTGGTCATTTTGGTAGATAAATCTGTAGTACGCTTTATAAACAACAGCAAATTGCAACAAGGGTTTGTTTCAGAAAAGGTAAAAGGCAACCAAGTTGAAATGACATTTATGACGCCTTATGTTGAACACGGTTTTTCACGATGGTATATCGTATTTTCTGATTATGCTAAAATTATAGAACCCGAAAGCTTAAAACTTCAAATTAAAGATATTTTAGAAAGAGCTATTTCTAAAATTTAATGTGCCTC
>DJWL01000147.1 GCA_002441545.1 Flavobacteriaceae bacterium UBA6231
TTTGATGATGCGATATCATCTAAAGGCAGCTTTCTGTCAATATTCTGAATGATGTATAATTTGATGGCAGAATTACTTCCGGTTGATTTAACAACCAAATCATCAGGACGAATGATATCATTTTCCTCAACGTATCTTGAAATCAATTCAATAAAATCCTTGCCATATTTCTTAGCTTTTCCATCACCAACACCATGCACATTGGCCAGTTCATTTAAAGTCATTGGAAATTTTAAAGCCATATCCTCTAACGATGGGTCTTGAAAAACAACAAATGGAGGAACTCCTAGTTTCTTGGCATTTACCCTACGTAAATCTTTAAGCATTCCCATAAGCACTTCATCTGCAGAACCTCCACCAGCTTTTGCTGATGTAATGACGTTTGGATCTTCTTGATCATTATCATAAACGTGATCTTCAGTCATCATAAAAGACTGAGGGTTTTTTATAAATTCTTTCCCGCTATCGTTTAATTTAATGACTCCGTAAGTTTCTATGTCTTTTTTAAGATATCCCGCTACTAAAGCTTGCCTAAGCAATGCCATCCAGTATTTATTATCATGTGAATGACCTTTACCAAAAAATGGCTGCTCGTCAGTTTTATGAGATTTTATTAAAGCATTTTCCTTGCCAACAATAACATTCACTAAATCTTTAGATTTATATTTTTCATTGGTGCTTTGTATGGTTTGCATAAGTAATTTGGCATTATCTTTTGCTTCATGCTGTGTTTTAGGAAAACGCACATTGTCATCCATATCTCCACCTTCGCCGGTTTCGTTATCAAATTCTTCTCCAAAATAATGAAGTATAAATTTTCTTCTGGAAATAGATGTCTCAGCAAACGCAACAACTTCCTGTAACAGGGCCTGACCAATTTCCTGTTCGGCTACAGGTTTTCCTGACATAAATTTTTCTAATTTCTCAATATCTTTATACGAATAAAAAGCCAAACAATGCCCTTCNNGGAATATCATGATGGATTACAAACCTAACATCTGGTTTATCTATTCCCATACCAAAGGCTATAGTAGCAACTACAACATCAACATCTTCCATAAGAAATTTATCCTGATGGCTTGTACGGGTCTTGGCATCTAAACCTGCGTGATATGGAACTGCTTTTATACCATTTACTTGCAAAACTTGAGCTAGTTCTTCAACACGCTTTCTACTTAAACAATATACAATGCCAGATTTTCCATTATTCTGTTTTATAAAACGAATAATATCTGCATCTACATTTTTACTTTTTGGCCTTACTTCATAGTATAAATTGGGTCTGTTAAAAGAGGCTTTAAAGGTTTTGGCTCCATTAATTGATAAATTTTTAATAACATCTTCTTGTACTTTTGGAGTAGCTGTGGCTGTTAATGCTATAATTGGAATATTATCTCCAATTCTGGAAATAATTTGTTTTAAATTACGGTACTCGGGTCTAAAATCATGACCCCACTCACTAATACAATGGGCTTCATCAATAGCCATAAAAGATACTTTTACAGAACGTAAAAATTCAACGTTTTCCTCCTTAGTAAGAGATTCTGGTGCTACATATAAAAGTTTTGTAATGCCGTTTACTATATCTTCCTTTACTTTTTTTATTTCTGTTTTATTTAGAGAAGAATTTAATACATGAGCAACACCTTCTTCATTTGAAATACCTCTTATAGCATCAACCTGATTTTTCATCAAGGCAATTAAAGGTGATACTACAATGGCTGTTCCTTCTTGCATTAATGCTGGTAGCTGATAACATAGAGATTTTCCTCCACCTGTAGGCATAATCACAAAAGTGTGGGTGCCTGATAAAATACTTTCAACCACACCTTCTTGAAGACCCATAAACTTGTTGAATCCAAAAAACTTTTTTAGTGCAGCATGCAAGTCACTATTTGTTATTGACATAAATTTTAATAAAAATTAATTTATAAAAATGAAAACCACTCTAAACATTTTAATGCTATTAATTAATTTAGTAGTGAATTTAGAGAACCCTCTTTTTTTCGTTAGTTTTGTAACCGAAATTAAAATTATAAACTAATTTTAATTTGACCAACTATTAAAGATAGTAAAATCTTTAAAAGCATCAATTAAAAAAAAATTAAATTTTGAGTAATAATAAGTCTATCATTAATACGGCAATACAAGCCATAGAACTTGAAAGTCAGGCTATTTTAAATTTATCTAAATTAGTAAACAATGATTTTGCAGAAGCTGTAAATCTTATTCACAAGTCAAAAGGCAGAGTAATCATCACTGGAATTGGAAAAAGTGCCATCATTGCTACCAAAATTGTTGCTACTTTAAATTCAACAGGAACACCAGCGATTTTCATGCATGCCGCAGATGCCATTCATGGTGATTTGGGTTTAATTCTTAAAGATGATGTTGTAGTCTTCATTTCAAAAAGCGGAAACACTCCAGAAATAAAAGTGTTGGTACCGTTTATTAAGAGTGCAAAAAATAAAATGATTGCTATAACAGGCAATAAAGACTCCTATTTAGGTCAGCAAGTTGATTATGTTTTAAATGCGTTTGTTGAAAAAGAAGCTTGCCCTAATAATTTAGCGCCTACTACAAGTACAACCGCTCAATTGGTAATTGGTGATGCCTTAGCAGTATGCTTATTAGATCTTAGAGGGTTTTCTAGTAAAGACTTTGCTAAATACCATCCCGGTGGCGCTTTAGGCAAAAAATTATACCTAAGAGTCAATGACTTGTCATCAGTAAACGAAAAACCCCAAGTAACCCTTGAAACGTCTATAAAAGATGTTATTATTGAAATTACAGAAAAAAGATTAGGTGTTACGGCCGTTGTGGAAAACGATAAGATAATTGGCATCATAACCGATGGTGATTTACGTAGAATGTTAAGTAAAGTAGATAATATTTCTTCAGTTAAAGCTAAAGATATTATGAGTAAAAATCCAAAACGAATCAATGGTGATGCTATGGCTATTGATGCTATGGATATTATGGAAACCTATGAAATATCGCAACTTTTAGTTGAAGAAAATGGTTGTTATGCTGGTGTGGTTCACTTACACGATTTAATAAAAGAAGGCATTATATAATGGCAAAAAAAAATGTAAATGAGATGTCTTTTTTAGATCATCTTGAAGAATTAAGATGGCATTTAATTAAATCGGTTGCAGCCATAACAATAACAGCAACGGGTGCCTTTTTAGCTAAAGGTTTTATTTTTGATGTTTTAATCTTTGGTCCTTCAAAGGCCAGCTTTTTAACATACCAGTTACTATGTAAAGCATCAAAATATTTAGGCATGGAAAGCTTTTGTTTTACTAAGCTTCCTTTCGAAATTCAAAGTAGAACCATGTCTGGTCAGTTTTCAGCCCATATCTGGACCGCCATAACTGCTGGCTTTGTAATTGCTTTTCCTTATGTACTTTATCAATTATGGAAATTCATTAGTCCGGGGTTGCATGAAAATGAACGTAAACATTCCAGAGGTTTTATCATTATTTCATCACTATTGTTTTTCATTGGTGTCCTGTTTGGATATTATGTCATCTGTCCTTTATCTATAAACTTTTTAGGAACGTATCAAGTAAGTGATCAAGTGCATAATGATTTTGATTTAAGTAGTTATATTGGTCTCATCAGATCATCGGTATTAGCTTCCGGTTTGGTGTTTGAATTACCCATAATCATTTATTTTTTAACTAAAGTTGGATTGGTAACACCTCAATTCTTAAGAAAATACAGAAAATATGCGCTTATTTTAGTATTAGTTATTTCAGCAATCATCACGCCACCAGATATTGCTAGTCAAGTGATTGTAGCGATTCCAATACTTATCCTTTATGAAGTGAGTATTTTTATTTCGCAAATAGTTATTAGAAATCAAAAACGAAGAGAAAAAAAACATGCCTGATATAGTTTCAGAATTCAATGAGTATCGTTCAAAGATGAATGATAAAATTCTATCTGATAATAACAAAATTATCAAACGCATCTTTAATTTAGACACCAATACTTATACTGAAGGAGCTTTAGATGTTAAAACCAAAGAACTTTTAGGATTAGTAGCTTCAACCGTTTTACGCTGTGATGATTGTATAAAATACCATTTAGAAACCAGTTACAAATTAGGTCTAACTAAAGATCAGGTAGTAGAAGCATTAAGTATAGCAACATTGGTTGGAGGCACCATCGTAATTCCGCATTTACGTCGTGCTTACGAATTTTGGGATGCTTTAGAAGAACAGGATAAACCAATATAAAACCATTACAGCTTTAATAGTAATATGATTTTACTATTTTTAGCGTTATCAATAAGCATATGATTTTAAGAGCTGAAAATTTAATGAAGTCCTATAATGGACGAAAAGTTGTAAAAAATGTGTCTCTGGAAGTTAACCAGGGAGAAATTGTTGGGTTATTGGGGCCAAATGGTGCTGGAAAAACTACAAGTTTTTATATGATTGTAGGTTTAATAAAACCAAATGGTGGAAATATTTTTCTTGATAATACCGAAATCACAAAATATCCAATGTATAAAAGGGCTCAAAACGGAATTGGATATTTGGCTCAGGAAGCTTCTGTTTTTAGAAAACTTAGCATTGAAGATAATATTTTAAGTGTTTTACAGCTCACTAAACTAAGTAAAAAGGAACAACATCATAAAATGGAGTCTCTTATTGAAGAGTTTGGTTTAAGCCATATTCGTAAAAACCGTGGCGATTTATTATCTGGTGGCGAACGTAGACGTACCGAAATTGCTCGTGCTTTAGCAACAGACCCAAGTTTTATATTATTAGATGAACCTTTTGCTGGAGTTGACCCTGTTGCAGTTGAAGACATTCAACGTATCGTGGCTCATTTAACCAAAAAGAATATAGGAATTTTAATCACAGATCACAACGTACAAGAAACTTTAGCGATTACAGATAGAACCTATTTAATGTTTGAAGGCAGTATTTTAAAAGCTGGTAATCCTGAAGAATTAGCAAGTGACGCTATGGTACGTAAAGTGTATTTAGGTCAGAATTTTGAGTTACGTAAAAAGAAAATCAGAGATTAAAATTTACTTTTTAATGATTTTATAACCTTTTTTAAATAATTCAAGAATTAAAAAAGCTAAAAAACCTACTACTAAACCAAAAATAGCATCTTTAAGCATTGCAGGTAACACTTCCATAATATGATGAAGAAATTCTATATTATGAGTAAATATACCACCAGCAACTAAAATTAGAGCTACAGTTCCAATAACAGACAGACTTTTAATGACTACCGGAAGTGATTTAATTAGAAAATTTCCAATAATGGTTGAAACACTTTTTTGATTGGCACTCTTTAAAAGCTTAAAACCTAAATCATCCATTCTTACAATAAGAGCTACAATTCCATAAACACCAATAGTAGCAACAAAAGCAACAAATGAAACAACAAGAATTTGAGTCGAAATTGGCTTGCCTAAAACAGTTCCTAAAGCAATAATAACAATCTCAACAGACAAAATAAAATCAGTTAATATAGCCGATTTTATTTTCTTTTTTTCAATAACAATCGGATCATTTTCTAAAACCTTGTCATTTTTAGTTTCAGCAGTTAAATGTTTGTGTGGAATAAAAAACTCAACTATTTTTTCAACACCTTCATAAGCCAAATAAACACCTCCAAAAATCAAAATTAACGGAATGGCCCAAGACAAAAATGAGCTCAACAAAAAAGCAATTGGTAAAATAATAAGTTTGTTAAGTAAAGAACCTTTGGTAATGGCCCACAAAACGGGCAATTCTCTAGACGACACAAAACCAGTAGCTTTCTCAGCATTAACAGCCAAATCATCTCCTAAAATACCTGCTGTTTTTTTAGTAGTAATCTTACTCATTACCACAACATCGTCCATTAGGGCTGCTATATCATCCAGCAATGCAAAAAAACCTGAAGCCATTCTCTTTTCTTATTATTTATGAAGTTGTTTAAGTGCTATATTATCTAAAAGAGACATCCCTATATAGAGTATAATAATAATTGGAATGGCTGCAAATTGTAGTACAATTAAAAAAATAAGGCATAGTAAGATAAAAATGTACCTGGACGCATTGGCTTTAAACCCCCACGCTTTAAATTTTAGTGCAAACAATTTAATATTTGAATTTAATAAATAA
>DJWL01000121.1 GCA_002441545.1 Flavobacteriaceae bacterium UBA6231
TCGTCCTAAAGTGGCATATAACGGTTGAGGCTATATGCAGTAAGGGATTGCGGGCTATTATCCTGTCCGCCGACACGAAATTTTATGCGTGGCAGAATGCTCGAATTACCACTGAAACCCTTATTGCATATAGCCTTTGTTAGCGTTTCGTTGTTCATTTTCCTCGTTATTTTTCTTTCATTTTTGCTGCATCTTTTCTGTCTGACGTGCGTTGGGGTAGGCAAGCTCTTTTGCAGGTTTTGGTCTTAGCTTTGGCTGGTGCGACCTGCAAATGTGCTTGACTACGAAGCGTTGGCATTATAATTCAATTACTATAGCTTCCTCTTTAATTATTTTATCCACTACCATTGCTAATTTTTCTTTTAGTTCTAATATTTCAGTATTCAGTTGAAACAAACCTAATTTTGAATTGCGAACCTTTTCCTTTTCAAGATAATTCTCAAGAGTTAAATCCTTGTCCATCGGTAAATTATTGTAATATTCTATCGCTATCTTTTTTTGAATTTCTAAAGGAAAGTTTGGCATTGGAATTTTTGCAAAATCTTTAGAATAAAGAATAGGGACTATCCCAAAAACACGTTGCATTAATTGAAGCCGTTTACCAATTTGACTGCTGAAATAACACATTATGAACAATTGTTCTTCTGCTTTTTCAGAATGGTTAATGACAAGTGTATTTTGATTACAAAAGATAGGTGACTGTTCATCTTCCACAAACCAACAATTTCCAACATACCTAATACCTGAAAAAATCAAACTATATTTTTTGGTTATTGGCTTTTGTTTTGTGTGCAAATATGTTTTAAATGTTAGTCGTCTTTGTGATAAGTTTTTTGGAGTAACCCACTCAAATGTATTATCTGCTTTATAGTTCGTGTAGTAATAGTCATCTGGGGTTTTACCAGGTCTTATTGCAGTTTCAGGGATATTGAAAAACCCATTTTTATAGTTCGTTACTAAAAATTCTAAACGTTTATATTTGTCAGTGTAGAGTATTGTGTCTGTTCTTAACTCTTTTTTAATTTCATTTATAGAAGGATATTTAAACTTATATTTATCGGATTTTTGATTGTTTTCTAACTCGTTTTCTATAAAACTGTCTATTAATGAGTTTTTGCGATTAAATTGAATTTCTTTATCAATAAGATTTTGTGCAAGCAAGGAAAGATACTTTTCAATGTCTTTTGGTTTTTTATTGTTTTTAGTGGTTGGGAATGTTATAAAGTAGTCTAATGCAATTTTTTTAGAATGACGAATAGTCGAACCTTCAGGTGTATTTAGATTAACAAAATCTTTGAAATGTTGCGATTTTAAAATACCCAAAACGTAAAATCGATGTTCTAATTTAACGTCTATTGCTAAAACCCCCGCAGAAATACAATCAAATCCCTTTTTGTTATCAATATGATAATAGCATACTTCACCTAAGCCATTACCGGCACCATCTTTTACTATGAATATATTTCCATGTTTAGGTTTCCTAGTTCCTATTGGTATGCAATATTCAATTGACGTTTCGTCTAGTATAATTTTGTCAGTTATGTTTACCGTTTTTAGAAATCTGTATGGAGATTTTTTGAAATAGGCATCAGAACCTATCTCTTGACCTTGAAAATTATCAGTTAATAAATCTGATAATTTAATGAGATTTGCGTTTGTAAATTCAATAACTCGATAATCCTTAGGGCAAAACGAAGTTCTTACTTTTCGCAATGCTAAAGCAGTTACAGATTTTGGTTTTGAAATGTAACTAAAACTCATATTTCCCATTTTTGAAAGTTAGAACCTGAAAATGCTTTATAAATTTCTTTGTATTGATGTTTATTTGTTTGAAGCCACTCATTAAAACCATTTACTAAATCGGGTAAATCGCTTAGCCGTTTATCATTTCCTTTACTATCCTTCTCTCGTTCAAATGTTTTTTCATTTATCACAAAGTCTGGTGACATAATTATAATACGGTCTTTTGTTTTTACGGTATAGCCGACATTCTCAATTTCTTTAATATATACCTCATAGTCTTCTTCTAATATATGCTGTTCATTAGTTTTCGGTTTGTACGCAACAAACACTGTTGTGGCAACACCAGTTTCACCAAAAGTATTTGCTGGCAAATCAAACAATGCTACTATTCTCATTTTACTGATAAACCATTCTCTTACAGATTGCCATTCAGCAATACTAGCAATGGAATTACTTAATACAATCGCCATTCGACCTCCTTCTTTTAATAGCTTGTAACTGTTTTCAAGAAAGATAATGCCCAAATCTATACTTTTTGGATGCTCTTTAATATTCCAAGTTTCATATAATTCCATTGTTTTTTGGGGAACATCCCATTTTCCATCACGACCTGTTTGTAAATCTCTACCCTTTCCAAATGGTGGATTTGTTACAATAGTATCATATCGTAAAGGATTTTTATTTTCATCATTATTATTATTCCAATCTTCTGTGCTGTAATTATCGGTATTGAACTCTATTATGTTTCGTTGAGTGCTTAATGTGCCGTCAATTAATAGTTTACAAGACACGCTATCCATGATTTTAATATTAGCATTTCCATCACCATTTAAAACTAAATTAAGCTCGGCTAATTTTAAAATTTTGTTGTCTTTATCAAATGCAAAAAACTTATCTGCTCTCGGTAATTTTTCTAATTCTTCTTTAAAAATATGCCTAAATCCCATCGCCAAGAAATCACAAATTCCTGAACAAGGGTCGCAAATAGATTCATCTTTTTGTGGATTTATCATTTTAACTATTGATTCCACAATTGGAACGGGAGTGAAAAATTGTTTTTCTTTTGCTTTTTCTACGCTACTCCCAAAGTTGTTGAAAATAATTTGATTAAAGTTTGCATTTTGAGTTTCAAGAATTGTCTTCTTTTGAAAAACCTTTATCAAACCGATTAAGAATTTTTCATCATCTCCATGAGATGGAGTGAGACTATCTCCCTTTTTATCGTATTTGAAAGCTGGGGGATTGAAGATGCTCTTATATTCATCTTTTGTTTTAACATATAACTCAACAATTCTTTTTCTAAATTCTTGTGTCCCATATTCGTTTTTGATTTCTTCGGGCTTGATGTAAAATTCAAAGAATTTCTTTTTATTTTTCTTTACATCTTTTTCATCAGCAACTTTAAGGGTAAGAAATTCAACAATTAAATCCTGCACATTTCTTGAAAGATTTAATTTATCTTGTTGTCTATTAATAAATTCTAAAAGGTCGGTAAAGCTATCTTCGTCTATTGGTTGATTAGTTAAAAAATTAAGTTTACTTACGTCTTCCGTTGCTTTTAAATTTTCATAGAACTGTTTGAAGGTTGGCAAGTCGCCTAAACTATCACGATTACCAAGATTTAATTTAGAAATTCCCTCACCATCAATTGTCTTTTCTGGATTATATCTTTTAATTGGATTTGCACCTTCTTTTCTGAAAATCAACACATCAATCTGATTGTCAAAATAAACACCATAAACTTGTTCGCCAACATAGCTATTCATGGCTTCTGCCATTTGCTTAGTTACAGCACTTTCGACTTTTGATGAATTTTCTTTCGCTTCCCAAACTATTAACATTTCCTTTGCTAATTCTTCTGGTAATGACTTTGACTTATCCCATTTTTTATAGTAAGTTTTCCAAGCATCTGTTTTAAAAACAATAATGTCAGGATTTAAAGATTTTGCACCTTCACTTCCTTTAGGAATACAAAACTCAACACAAATATTTTCAGGTTGATACATTTTAGTTTCTACTAGACTCCAAACCATTCTTGCTCTGTAATACTCCTCTGAAAAAACGCCTTTCGAGTTTTTAGCATTAGCAATTTTGTTAGTTGAAAAAACACCACAATTTTTCTGATACCATTCAGGATTTATTTCTGATAGCTCTGAATATATTCTATCAAATTCTTTAAATGCTTCAGCTAATTTCATTTGTTTTTGATTTTTAGTTTGGAATTGTATTTTGCTTTTTCCTCTGCTACCTGCATGACTTTCTCTATCAATAAATCCTTTACTTCTACTTCAAGTATTTCAGCAATTTGATATAAAACTTCTAACCTTGGTTGCTGTCTGTTTTGAACATATGAGTTTACCATATTGTAACTTTTCCCCAACTTGTCAGCCAACCAAGTCTGCTTTATTCCTTTGTCGTCCAGTACTTCTTTTATTCGGTTCATTGACTTTTTAAATTATTAAGTTGCAAAAATAGTAAATTATATTATTTATCTCAAATTTCAAGATATAAATAAATCAAAAACTTATCAACAATGTACGGTGTGTGTCGGCAAAATGAAGGCTCTTTTGGCTTTGCGAAGTGTTGGCTCTTGTGTCGGGCAAAGACAAATGTGCCTGAATGTGCGGAGGGTTTCATTTTTCTTTGTCTTCATGCAGCAAAAATTCCTTTGTCATTCTGCCTCTGTGTCGTTTTTTACAATGAACGCTAACGAATGTATAATCACCATA
>DJWL01000156.1 GCA_002441545.1 Flavobacteriaceae bacterium UBA6231
AAAACATTACTTTTATAAATATAAAAAAATAACCGCTATTTCTAACGGTTATTTTTACAATAAAACGGTTATTTTACTGCTTGTTTATAACATTTCTTTTCTGAGACACCCCTTATGCCGTATCCTGTGAGGATTTGCAAGTATATCATTAGTCTGTATAACATCTCCACACCCAAATATTACAGGATCATATTTCCATCCATTCCCGTACCAGAGTTGGAACCCATTAGATATGGGATGCCCATCGGTATGTATTTGCATAATTTGTCTTGCATATGCTGGTTTTAATGCTCCGGTACGGACTAAATTTCGCACCATATTCCACATTTTTTTCATTTTATAAAAACCACCTTTTATAATTTATAACTTAAGCCCTTGTAATTTTTCAAGTCTTTCTTTCTGACCTTTAGTTCTTTCGCCCAATCTTACTAACCTTTCCTTCAAGTTTTTTTCAACACCTTCAACTATATCGTCAACGTCCCATTCTTCAATAACAAAATCATTTTCATTTATATATCTATTTGCTTCGTTCCATGCGTTTTGCCAGTAAGAAATATCTTCGATATAGTCTGTTGTTACAAATTTACCATCTTCAAGCAACCACAACTCTTTACGTTTTATTGACTTACTTTGATCGCCACGGGAAGATCCATTGTCTTTTTCTAAAAGTAAAACCCCTTTGCGTTCTGAAAAAGTATTTTTGTCAGGATGGTTACAAGTATTACAATTATGAGACTTACAACTTATCAATATTCTTTGAAAGACTAAACCCTTTTTCGCAATTTTAACTACTTTATCGAGTCTTGCATTTTCGATTTCATTAACTTGCCGATCAATTTGGTTAACTTCTTCTTGGTTTTTTTCAACCTCTTCGCCTAATAACTCTAAGTCTTTCATTTTATGCTCCTACTCCTTTACCCTGGAGTGCTAGGTATTTTGGAAGTAATTGCTTCCCTATTGTCCTCAATTTTACCAAAATTAAGGACAATGAGCAAGCAATTTTTAAAAAAGTCATACCTTGAGATTTTGGTCAACTCTAGGCATCTTCATTATAGATTGCTCTAGTAGATCTCTAACATGACTTCTTTATTAAAAACCTTTCGGTTTTATGTCGTTTTACAAAATACCAATTTTGTCTATATCTACTTCAGTTCTCGCAATCCCTGGCTTGCCAGAAAAGAGTTAGCTTCAAAACAAAACTGGTATTCTTTTACATTATTACAGTTTCGCCGTCACCTGATTTTTTAGTTTGGGAACAAAAATACAGGGTAATAAATCCACCAGAAAGTTACGTGCGAACAGTTAAAGTAACACCGCTAAAAACTTTTTGGAATTTAAAATTTGTCTATCTAAATCACAAGGCAAACTTGGGTTCCCCGTTCCTGTTGGTAAAGAATACCGTGTAAGCAGTTTTAGAAATTCCTTACACTAAACTTGCTACCTGTCATAAAAAACCTCCAGGGAAGTTTTTAACTGCAATTGGTAGCCTTAACAAACCTTATGTTAATATTATATCTGGTATATTATATTTGTCAATAGGAAAATAAAAATATTTTTTAAAAAAAATATCCCCTGTTTCCAGGGGTTTTATATTAAAATAATTGGCTTGTAATTTTCTGGATATCATCATCTGTTAACGATACAAAATTTTCATATTTTGTTCTTACAAAAAATACCGTTCCACAAAATTTATAATTATTAATTATGTTCACTGGTAAATTTAACAATAGTCCTTCTTCATTGCAAACTAAAATTATATTTTTTAAAATTGGAACTGTTTCAATCCATCCTCCAACAATATTTTGAAAAGTTTTTAATTCATGCTCAACTTCTCTTACTTCAGGATCTTTTCCTGGTTCTTTAATTAATATTCTTATCATTTGTTTAAATCTCCTTTTATAAATTTAATTAAACAACAAAATGTCTCTTTTGTCAATAAGTTTATTAATTTGTTTATGTTTTTTGTCTACAGGACTATATTTAATCACGGATTGCCACTAGACACGTTACAGTACACTTGTTTTAAGAGATTTAATTTGTCTGGTACGAAAGGCTTAACACGATTATTTTCTCTCAATATATCGCATTTAGACACGTTAATTTATTGTTTAACTTCTACTAATGTTTTTTTCCATTCATAAACAGGTATATTAAATAGCTTTCCTATTATTTTTGCTAATTCTTTAACATCTTCTTCTCTATCTTCATATGACGGATAATAAACTACATAATAGTTTCCCAAAATAACGTTATCAATTTTACAAGGATAAATTATTTGTAAATGTAAATGTTGATCGTCATATTCTGGATATTCTAATAATAAACAATGTTCGTAACTTGGATTATTTTTTATTGATTCTTTTATATGATCAATAATGCCAGGTTTTAAGCTATTTAAATTTAAACTCATTAATTAATACCTCCTTTTATTATTTTTTAACTAGCAATCTTAAACTCTTTCTCAAATTTCATTCTAATATAAATTTCTTTTTGTTCATCATATATTTGCTTCGCAGTTTTATTCATATTTTCTTTTGATAATATCAACCAATCACTCATTCGATAATCACCATTGATCCAGTTAAT
>DJWL01000109.1 GCA_002441545.1 Flavobacteriaceae bacterium UBA6231
CGATTTAGCCATTATTCAACCTTTATTGCATAGATAAAGGTTTTTCAAAACCTTTTAACATTAAATAGTTCTCGATATTGTTTTTATCTATTTTAGCATTAATATTGTGTGTAAAAGTTTTTAAATCAGTATCAATAAATATTTCTTCTTTTGTTTCAAAATTTTTAAATCTTGTAAAAAATCCTTGCTCTATTAATTTAAAACCATAAAGCTCGTCCATCTGTTTTTCAAGTTGTGTTTTTGGTATCATCTTTGTGACCTTTATTGTACTTTTGTTTTAGGGCTTAACCATAAAAAACTCTTTATTCCAATAGGTTTTACTTTCACTTGATGTTTTGGTGAAAACATACCTTTTGTACAATCTTTATCAATTATCCTTGCATTAATAACTCTACCATCATATTCAATAGAACAAAAATCATTTTTATTTAAATTTTCCAATGTTTTATTCATAGCAACCTCTTTATTGCATATCTAAGCTATTTTTAACTCTTCAATAGAGCTAACTTTTTGTGAATCTTTTTCAAGATTACACTTTCTTCTAAAGTCTAAAAGACTCCCATTATAAGTAATAACTCTATCATTTTTATTTAATAGGTCACTTCCTTTTGTTGCTTGTCTTTTAATCCAATCCATAGGAATCAAACCAAGCTCAAGAGCTTTAAAATAGTTCTCTTCTGTAAGTTCAATATATTTCTGCATATCAACCTCTTTATTGCATATTTTCTGTTAATTCAACATCAACTATATAGTTATAAGCCATTTCAACTAATGCCAATTTATTTTTATCTTCAAAAATTTTTTCTTCTGTATCAAAATTAGAAACAGAACAATAATAAGTATTACTTTCTTTGCTATATGCAATTAAAACTGTATTAAGTTCATCATCAGTAATTTCATCAAAGCCAACAATAGTTAAACAGTCTTTTACATAATTTACAATATGTTCTGCTTGTTCATCTTCACTTTTTCCAACAGTTTCATTTTTTAATTCAATTAATGTTTTCATTATTTGCTCCGTTCACTTTATTGCATATTTTGTTGAGATTTATTCTCAACTTGTTTAGTTTCAACATAAAAAACATAAGGATTATCTCTATATATTTTTTGCCCTTTAAAAATTACATTTGTATATATCATTATTTTATCTTCTAAATCTTCAACTATATCAGCATATAAAATATCATCTGTTACTTTGATAATTTCATCTTCTTCTAAATCTTCAACTCTTATGACTTTGATTTTTAAACACTCATATTTGCTATTATCATTACCTATTGTAAAGTAATCTCTTTTATTGATTGGATAATAAATATTTTTAGGTTCTATTACAGTTTTACCTATATCAAATAGTACACTAAAATCTCCCATATTCGGTTCTATTTTAATTATTCTTGCTGTTTTATCAATGTCAATAGGGATTAAAAATGAACCAACTTTATTCTTTTTAAGAGAATATAATCTTTTCTCTACTACATCATGAACTTCTAAATTTGAAATTGATTTTTCCATATCAGGGTATTTATTTTTAATTTCTTCTAAAGTCATGACCTTTCTCTTTACTGTATTATTTTTTTATTATTTGGCAACAATGGATTTGTACCACTTGCAATTAAATTAAGCAAATTTTCTTGTTCAAATGTATTGTCTTGTATAAGTTTACTTATTTTCGCCATTCCAAGCATTAAATTATGAAAAAATAATGCCGATTCATCACTATATGGTATTTCTTTAAATCTTTTAAGTGAAAAACATTGCCAACTATTTAATAATTGAGCTGGATTATCGTGTCCAAGATGAGAACCACCTTTATAATAATCTTTATATTCAACTCTTTTGCTATCCCCATATTTAAGTGTGATTTTTAATTTAGCTTTTGCACCAATAGTTAAACTATATCCATTTGTAGAAGGTTGAGCTGCAGCATGATTTCCATACTTTTCACTAATTCTCCACTTTGCTCCTTCAAATGTTCCATTAGGGAAAATTTCACCATCATCATTTTGGCAAAAAGAAATATGTGATTCAATATTATATAAAATTACGGGTTCTTCAATAACTTCTGGTTTATGATGAAGTTCAAGAATTTCTTTTATTGTTCTTATTAAAGAATCACAATTACTGTCACTAACTTTTATATATGGCACTCCATCATTTATTTTAGTATTTAAAATACTTTCACTAGCTATTATAAATTCTGGTTCTAAATTCACATAAAAATAGCCTTCTTTTGATACTGAAATTTTTACTTTTTTATAACTATATCCATATTCAGATGTTGGATTATCGAATTTTATATTTTCTGTCTTTAAATGTGGCATTTTAAACCTTTCACTTTATTTCTCATTTTCTTTAAGAATTTTAATCCCATCACAAACAACTCCATTGATGTTAATAAAGAACTTTACTGCATATTATACATGATGAACTACACCACGTAAATGTTTAGATTTTAACCTACCTTGTCTCTTTTTTTCTTCATATCTATATTTCTCTCTTGCAAAGGAATCACAATATTTTTTTATTAATGCTTCGGCATTTTTAATCGACTCATTAGCAATAATCTTAAAAACATCATTTTCACAACTTTTTAAATATTTTTCTTGCGTTTCTATAAGAAAATAAAGTGCTTGTACCTCTTTGCTATTAATTGAAATTATTGCCATAAATAACCTTTACAGCACTATTTTTTTAAATAGTGCTTTTGATTGTTTACTATAAACAAATCCATTCTTAGTATTCAGCTCTTTAACATCAAGATATCTTGTTCCTACTTTTAAGACTTCATACTTACTTTTTGGTTTTTCTATAGATATTACTGTATCTCCAAGTTCAATTTTTTCTTCAAGGTTTTCATCTATCCAAGTCAAGTTATTGCAATTTTCACAACACACTTGATAACAATATCTTGAACTTCTAAGTCCTACAAGTTTCATAGCTCCATCACATTTTAAACATTTTGATTTTTCAGCTTTTTCACAAGCTTTATCCCAAAAATTATCTAAATTTTTCATAGTATGACCTTTATTGTATATTTTAGAATGGTATTGCACCATTTTCATTTATTGTTCTCACAGAATAATTTACACAAATTATTTCAGCAATATCATCTAAATCTTCAACTTTTTCAACTGTACCTTTAGTTTTGTTTGAAACAATATATTTTTTATCTTCATCATCATATTCAACCCAAAATTTATCTTTTTTTAGTTCTAAATTAAGAGTATTTAACATAAGTACAGCACCACTTCCTGAACCTACTTGATGTGTACCATTTTCTATTAAAGCTATTGTTGAAATCATTTAAAACCCTTTCACTTTTTAGTACAAAAGTTTT
>DJWL01000136.1 GCA_002441545.1 Flavobacteriaceae bacterium UBA6231
TTTAATATTTGAATTTAATAAATAAGAACTAAGCAATGTTAAGCCAATTAAAAACCATGTATTCAAAATAATGGCATTCATCAAATCACTATTTTGAAATTCAAGAATTAATGGTAAGGAAATAATTAATAAAGTATTTGCAGGTGTTGGCAAACCTTTAAAATAACTTTGTTGATCTTCATCAAGATTGAATTTTGCCAGTCTATAGGCTGATGCCAAAGTTATAAATAGACCTATAAATGGTAACGGCGATATTTTAAACTCAGTCGAAAACATTGAATTTGACCATTCATTACTTGAGCCTATAATGTCACCAGAATGAATTGTTAAACTTAATAATTTAAACATAACAACTCCTGGTACCACACCACTGGTTACCATGTCGGCTAACGAGTCTAGCTGAACACCTAAAGGGCCTTGAACCTTAAATTTTCTAGCAAAAAAACCATCAAAAAAATCAAAAAATATTCCAAGAAAAACAAAAAATGAAGCTGTAATAAAATCATTGTTTACAGCAAAAATAACAGCAATGCTCCCACAAAATAAATTTAAAAGTGTTAATGTGTTTGGAATATATTTCTTCATATACAGATATTTGTAGCTGTAAAAATAACAAACATTTTTCGTCTAAAATAACTAAGAAACAATATCTATTAACATTTCAAGTTTATAGGTAATAAATTATGTGCATATTTGTAAAAAAATTGCGTTTGAAGTCATACATAACTACATTATTTTTTATAATCTCTTGGGCAACTTTTAGTCAAACCACTAGAAAATATTCTAATGAATTTATGAATATTGGAGTTGACGCTGCTGCTTTAGGGATGAGCAGTGCCGTAACATCGCAAACCGCCGACGTGAATTCTGGTTATTGGAATCCGGCCGGATTAGTGAATCTTGAAGATAACCAACTGGCTTTAATGCATTCTAGCTATTTTGCCAATATTGCCAACTACGATTATGTGGCGTTCGCAAAACCTTTAGATGACAGAAGTACTATAGGCATATCATTAATTAGATTTGCGGTAGATGATATTTTAGATACCACACAACTTATTGATGACCAAGGAAACATTAATTACGATAGAATCAGCTTGTTTTCAACAGCCGATTATGGTTTAACGTTTTCTTATGCCAGAAAGTTGCCGGTTCAAGGTTTATACTATGGTGCAAATGCTAAAGTTATTCGCCGTATTATTGGTGATTTTGCATCGTCTTGGGGATTTGGATTAGATTTAGGGGTTCAGTTTGAAAGTAATAATAACTGGAAATTTGGGGTCATGGCAAGAGACATTACCACAACTTTTAATGCGTGGAGTATTAATGAAGAGGAATTTGCTAAGGTTCAAAATGCCGTTGAAGGCCAAAACCAGGAATTACCAGAAACCACTGAAATTACAATTCCTAAGTTACAAATCGGAATTTCAAAAATGATGACTTTTAATTACGATTATACACTTGTAACAGCTTTAAATTTAAATGTTCGTTTTGAAGAAAATAATGATATTTTTTCGTCGTCTTTTGCAAGTGTAAATCCAGCTTTAGGTTTTGAGTTTGGGTATGTTGATATGATTTATTTAAGAACAGGTGTTGGGAATTTTCAAAACGAATTGCAAATTGACAACACAGAAAAATTAAGTTTTCAACCAAGTTTTGGTGTTGGGTTTAAATATAATGGCATACAAATAGATTATGCATTTACAGATATAGGCGACCAAAGTATAGCGCTATACTCCAATGTGTTTTCTTTAAAAATAGATTTCAGTGTCTTTAGATAATTTCATGTAGCTCATGGTTAAAAAATTACTTTTTACAGCATTTATCCTCTGTTTAAACCTTACATTTTCACAGAATTACAACTTATCTCCAGATGCACAAATGAGCATCATTACGGTTGGCCCAGGAAATTCATTAAATGATGCCTTTGGACATAATGCTATAAGAATACAAGATGTAAGTGGTCGTTTAGATGTGTGTTTTGATTATGGTCGTTTTGATTTTGAAGCGCCTAACTTTTACTTAAATTTCGCAAGAGGTAAATTAAATTATTCCATCGGAGCCGTTAACTACTATGATTTTTTAAGATTTTATCAATGGCAGAATAGAACTGTTGAGGAACAGGAATTGAACTTAAATCAGGAACAAAAAGAAAAACTTTATGAGTATTTGGTAAACAATTACAAACCAGAAAACAGGAACTATTTATATGACTTTTTTTATGACAATTGTGCAACCAAAATTAAAGAAGTACTTGACATTGCTACCAATAATGCTTTAGCATATAATAACCCGAAAGATTTTAAAGCAGAAACATTTCGAACTTTAATACAAAATAATCTCAATCGCAATTCTTGGGGTAGTTTGGGTATCGATGTGGCTCTTGGTGCAGTAATTGATCAAAAGGCAACACCTCAAGAACATATGTTTTTACCTTCATATATTCATGAATTTTTTGATGTGGCCACTTTTAAAAACACAGATTTACCTTTAGTAAAAGAAAGTAAAACGGTTTATAAAGAAAAACCTACTGTTAAATCAGATAATTTCTTTTTAAGCCCATTATTTGTTTTTGGAATCATGGGGATATGGATTCTTTTTATAACCTATAAAGATTTCAAAAAAAATAAAAGAACAAAATCATTGGATATTATTTTATTCTCTTTAACTGGGATTATTGGAGTTCTTATTTTATTGCTTTGGTTTGCTACAGATCACAAAGCAACACATCAAAACTATAATTTACTTTGGGCTTGTGCATTAAATCTACTCGTTATTAAACAGCTTTTTAAAACCGAAATAAGCCCTTGGTTTGTAAAATATCTGAAGTTTTTGGTGATATTATTATGTTTATTAATATTGCATTGGGTTATTGGGGTTCAGGTTTTCGCTATTGGATTAATCCCCTTTTTAGTAGCCTTAGGTATTAGATATATTTTTTTGATACAATTTTATAAAAATAAACTGAACACTGAATACTAAACACTGAACACTGAACACTGAATACTAAATTACTGCCCTCTAAAGTAGAATAAGGTGGTTAAGGTTTTTATTAGAATGTTTATATCCAGAAAAAAACCTCGGTGCTTGATGTAAAACAAATCATATTGCAATTTAACCAAACTATCATCAACCGATGAGCCGTAACGTGTCTTAACTTGAGCCCAACCGGTTAGTCCTGGTTTAATAATGTGGCGTGTTTCATAAAAAGGTAATATTAAGGATAATTCCCTAACAAAATATGGGCGCTCTGGTCTTGGACCAATTAAACTCATGTCGTTTTTTAAAATATTGATAAACTGAGGAATTTCATCCAATCTGGAATGCCTTAAAAATTTACCAAAAGCAGTGATTCTCGAGTCATTTTTTTTAGCCCAAACGGCACCTCCTTTTTCCGCATTTTTAATCATGGTTCTGTATTTTACCATTTTAAAGGTTTTCCCATTTTTACCAACACGTTCTTGAACATAAAAAAGCGCTCCTCGGTTTCCAATTAAATTACCTAATAATATAAAAGGTAGTATAACCAAACCTATTAAAACACCAAGAAGAGATATCATAATATCAAAAAAACGATGAAAAAATAGGTACATCTTATTTTGATTATTCCTGCTAAAAGGAAAGTATTTATAAAAATCTTTCCCAACAAATTGAACAGGTACACGTAGGGTCATCTCCTCATATACTTGGGTGTATTCCTTAATGGAAAACCCCGACTCTAAAAGTGTTATTAAGTCATAATAAATATCTGAAGTTATGGCTTCAGAATTATAAGTGGCCACTACAATTTCAGAAATGTTTTTTTCTTTAATAATCGTATATAGTTCATTAGAAGGATACTCGGTAATCCCTGAAAATTTAACTGAATTTGATTGTTTATCTTCACAATCAATAAACCCAACAATATTATAATTAGGGTCAGCATCTTTAAACGCATTAATAATATACTCTATATTGCTGGTTTCTCCAATAATCAAGGCATTTTTAAAAAATCGTGGTGAGGCTATAAAAGTAATGTAGGCCCAGCGCCAAATAAAAATAGCCGATAAAATGGCAAAATAAAAATACAGAATTTGCAACCTGTTAGCCGGTAAAAAAGGTGTATAGATGGGTGTTAAAAAATAAAATAACACGGTAACGGACACAGTAAGAATGATGCTTGGAATTACCTTATCTAACTTACTGGATTTCTGCAAGTCGTATAACTCAAAAACAGTTCCAAATATGGACAAATAGAGGGTTAAAACAAAAACCCATGTCCAGTTTTCCTTAGCTATTGTAAAGTAATCAAAATCAAAAGTAGTGCTCACCAAATACAATAAAGCAAGCGTAAAAACAATATCAAAAATACGCAACAAAATTTTTCGTTCAGAAATATTGAAATGAATGCTGTGACTTGACATGTTTGAATTGGGTTTTTTGAGAGACTATAAATATAGGAAGAAATCCTTATATGCCATAAAATTATTGAAATAGTGTGAACCAGTGTTGTTTTACAATGGTCCAGTCAAATTGCTCAACCTTTTGCCTGGCTTGATATGTCATGTCTATAGCTTTATCTGGGTTATGGATGAGGGTTTTAACGGCATCCACAAAATCGTCCACACTATTTGGGGCAACAAGCAACCCATCTACGTCATTTTCAATTAAAAAAGGCATACCCCCAACGTTGGTTGAGACTACAGGAAGCCCTAACGCCATAGCTTCTATAACACTAACAGGCATATTGTCAAAATTGGTCGTGTTAATAAAAATAGTATACTCTTTTGAAAGTGCTATCCATTCTGGTTTGGTAAGCTTACCTGTAAATACTACGTCCACTTGTAGTTTATTAGCCAGAGCTTTAACCTCAGCCAACGACCCATCTGCATCGGGCCCAACCATACACAAAGAGACCCTTATACCTTCATCTTGCAACGCTTTAAGTGTCTTTACAGCCAATGTTGGATTGTATATATTTGAAAAGGCACGCACCCAAAA
>DJWL01000187.1 GCA_002441545.1 Flavobacteriaceae bacterium UBA6231
TAAAGCTAACTTAAGATACACTATCTATAGGGTATCTATGGGACATCTACGAAGTATCGTCCTAAATGACCCATCCTTGAAATTGTTTAAAAAAAAGTATTTATGTTCTTAATGAAGAAATATTATAAATACCGATTAACAGGTATTAATTAACAATGCATGCATTTAATAGTATGAATTCTCTTGCTTAGATAAAGTATTATGGTATTTTTGCAAAGGAGTTGTTGAGTTCGATTTAAAAAGAATATAGATGAAAAAGAAAGTAGCCTTAATTACAGGAGTCACGGGGCAAGATGGTGCTTATTTAAGTGAATTTTTATTAAAAAAAGGATATGAAGTTCATGGTGTGAAACGACGATCCTCATTGTTTAACACCGATAGAATAGACCATTTGTATCAAGATCCTCATATTGAAAACAGAAATTTTTTTCTTCATTATGGCGATTTAACAGACAGTACTAATTTAACACGTTTAATCCAAGAAATTCAGCCAGACGAAATCTATAATTTGGCTGCCATGAGCCAT
Organism: Flavobacteriaceae bacterium UBA6231; assembly: GCA_002441545.1. GTDB lineage: Bacteria > Bacteroidota > Bacteroidia > Flavobacteriales > Flavobacteriaceae > Yeosuana. Next base: position 527 of record DJWL01000187.1, read on the forward strand.
GTTCATGTGTCTTTTGAGATGCCAGAATATACAGCCAATGCAGATGGCATAGGAACATTGAGACTTTTAGAAGCTATTAGATTTCTTGGTTTAGAAAAGAAAACAAGAATTTATCAAGCCTCTACATCAGAGTTATATGGTAAAGTTCAAGAAGTTCCTCAAACCGAAACAACGCCTTTTTATCCGAGAAGCCCTTATGCTGTAGCAAAAATGTACGCCTATTGGATAACTGTAAACTATAGAGAAGCATACGGTATGTTTGCGTGTAACGGTATTTTATTTAATCATGAGTCTCCAATTCGAGGAGAAACTTTTGTGACACGAAAAATTACAAGAGCAACTTCCAGAATAGCATTAGGCTTACAAGATAAATTTTATTTAGGAAACTTAGATGCCCAGCGTGACTGGGGCCATGCCAAAGATTATGTACGTATGATGTGGATGATTCTTCAAGCAGATGAAGCTGAAGATTGGGTGATTGCGACCAATAAAACGACAACAGTACGTGATTTTGTTAAAATGAGTTTTGCTGAAGTTGGCATAGAATTAGAATTTAAAGGTGAAGGAGTAGATGAAAAAGCCTTTGTAAAAGCTTGTAATAATACGGAGTATCAATTACCAATAGGAAAAGAAGTACTATCTGTAGATCCTAAATATTTCAGGCCAACAGAAGTTGATTTGTTGATAGGTGATGCTACTAAAGCGAAAGAAAAGTTAGGATGGGTTCCAGAGTATGATTTGCCAGCCTTGGTAAAAGATATGATGCAAAGTGATGTTAAGCTCATGAAGAAGCAGCAGTATCTGAAAGATGGCGGCTACAAAATCATGAACTATTTTGAGTAATGTCATCCCGAGCGCAGTCGAGGGGAATGTCACCCCGAGCATAGTCTTAGGATGTCATCCCGAGCGCAGTCGAGGGAATAGTATTTTGTATTCTCCTAACAGCACAAGGAAAAAGAAACATAATTACAAATGAAATTTTATTATGTTTATATAGTACGTTGCAGGGATAATTCCCTATATACCGGGATAACGAATGATATAGACAGAAGAATTATTGAGCACAATACAGGAAATTTAAAAAGTGCCTATACATATAAAAGGCGACCTGTAATATTAGTTTTTAGTCAGGAATTTTTAGATCCGCAACAGGCTATTAATTTTGAGAAGAAACTAAAAAAATGGAGTAAGCAAAAGAAAGAAGCTTTAATAAATGGAAATTTTGAAATGATACAAATATTAGCGGAGTGCAGAAATGCAACCCATTTTAAATACAAATCTTAAATTATGGCCCCTCGACTGCGCTCGGGGTGACAAAAAAATGAATGAAGGTAAAGAACAGTAAAAAAATAATGAATCAAGATTCTAAAATATATGTAGCAAGGCAGATAGGTTAGGTTAGTGGCATTGCTTTAACCATCACGAAAGCTCAGATGTTGATTTTAAGTCTTGCATGACTGGGCTTGTTGAATATGTCAGTCTGAGCGCAGTCGAAGACGGGTTAAAGAAACGTTACAAATCTTAAATTATGGCCCCTCGACTGCGCTCGGGGTGACAAAGAAATGAATGAAGGCAAAGAACATAAAATAATAATGAATAAAGATTCTAAAATATATGTAGTAGGGCAGATAGGTTAGGTTGGCGGCATTGCTTTAACCATCACGAAAGCTCAGATGTTGATTTTAAGTCTTGCATGACTGGGCTTGTTGAATATGTCAGTCTGAGCGCAGTCGAAGACGGGTTAAAGAAACGTTACAAACCTTAAATTAAGACCCCTCGACTGCGCTCGGGGTGACAAGAAATAAGTTGAAGATATATAGAATAGAAAAAGAATAATGAACAAAGATTCTAAAATTTATGTAGCAGGCCATCGAGGTTTAGTAGGAAGTGCTATTTTAAAAAACCTACAGGATAAAGGCTATCATAATATTGTTACACGTACTCACAAAGAGTTAGATTTAACAAATCAAACGGCAGTAGCTCAATTTTTTGAGGAAGAAAAGCCAGACTATGTGTTTTTGGCAGCAGCCAAAGTAGGAGGTATTGTGGCAAATAACACCTATAGAGCCGATTTTATTTATGACAATATGATGATTCAAAACAATGTGATTCATCAAAGTTATCTCCATAAGGTTAAAAAATTATTGTTTTTAGGAAGCACTTGTATTTACCCTAAAAACTGTCCACAACCCATGAAAGAAGAGTATCTGTTAACAGGTACTTTAGAATACACCAATGAACCTTATGCAATTGCTAAAATAGCAGGTATTAAAATGTGTGAAAGCTATAATTTGCAGTACGGCACTAATTTTATATCGGTTATGCCAACCAATTTATATGGCCCTAATGATAATTTCGATTTAGAGAAATCACATGTTTTACCAGCACTTATTCGTAAAATTCATTTAGCAAAACTATTATCTGAATCAAGATATGATGAAGTGATTAAAGATTTAGGAGTTAATTCAATTGAAGAAGCTAAAACTTATTTAAACAAATTTGGTGTTTCTGAAAATAGCGTTGAAATATGGGGTTCAGGAAAACCAAAACGAGAGTTTTTATGGAGTGAAGATATGGCAGATGCTTGTGTGTTTCTCATGGAAAATAGAGATTTTAGCGATTGTCATTCTGAACTTGTTTCAGAATCTTTTTCGAATGAAACCGAGATTCGTAACACGCATATTAATATTGGCACAGGAATAGATGTTTCAATTAAAGAACTAGCTGAAATCATAAAAAAGACTATTGGGTTTAAAGGTGATTTAGTCTTTAATACTGAAAAACCAGATGGGACTATGAGAAAGTTAACAGATGTTACTAAATTAAATGAATTAGGCTGGAGTCATAAGATTGAATTGGAAGAAGGAATTGAAAAGATTTATACATGGTATCAGAATAACAAAAACAATTAAATTATTTAAATCAGATTTTGCTATCAGAAATTAGTAATAAAAATAGTATAAATTTGTTGCAAGATTATTAAAGCATTATTTATGTTAAATTTAAAAGGAAAGTCAATTTTAATAACGGGAGGTACAGGGTCTCTGGGTAAAGCACTAACAAGGCATATATTAACAAAACATCCTGAATTAAGAAGGCTTATTATATTTTCTAGAGATGAGCAAAAACAATTTCAAATGGCTCAGGAGTTTCCTATTGAAAAATTTCCGCAGATACGTTATTTTATCGGAGATGTTAGGGACAAAGAGAGGCTGATTCGCGCTTTTCAAGGCGTGAATTATGTGATTCATGCTGCTGCCATGAAACACGTTCATATAGCAGAATACAATCCGGATGAATGTATTAAAACCAATATTGGTGGGGCAGAAAATGTGGTAGAAGCTTGTTTAAAAACAAATGTAGAACGCGTTGTTGCTTTGTCAACAGATAAAGCCTGCGCACCAATAAACCTATATGGTGCAACAAAACTTACTTCAGATAAGTTATTTATTGCTGCTAATAACATTAAGGGTAATAAACCAATCCGATTTTCAGTGGTACGCTATGGGAATGTAATGGGCTCTAATGGTTCTGTGATTCCTTTTTTCATTAAAAAGAAAGCCCAAGAAAACATTTTGCCGATAACAGATCCAAACATGACTCGCTTCAATATCTCGTTACAGGGAGGTGTCGACATGGTAATGCACGCTCTTGAACATGCTTGGGGAGGAGAGTTATTTGTTCCCAAAATACCTTCCTATAAGATTATGGATGTAGCCGAAGCAATAGGACCCAATTGTGACAAACCTATAGTAGGCATTCGCCCAGGAGAAAAAGTCCATGAAGAAATGATTACAGCCTCAGATTCATTCTACACCTATGATTTAGGAAAGTATTACACCATTCTTCCGGCGACGCACCAATGGAATTTAGAGGAATTTATCAAGGCTTTTAATGCTAAAAAGGTGGAGTTAGGGTTTAGTTATAATTCTGGAGGGAATAATGAATGGGAAACCATTGAAAGTCTAAGAGATTTAATTAAAGAACATGTTGATCCCTCATTTATTGTGTAATTATGAATCACATTATTCCTTATGGCAGACAATCCATTGAGCAAGATGATATTGATGCCGTTATTGAGACCTTACAATCGGATTTTTTAACTCAAGGACCAAAGGTAGAAGAGTTTGAAAAGAAATTTGCGGAGTATGTTGGTGCAAATTATGCCATAGCTGTGAACAACGCTACTGCTGGATTACATATTTCTGTATTGGCATTAGGTTTAAAGCCCAAGGAAAGAGTAATAACTACACCTATTACTTTTGCCGCAAGTGCAAATTGTGTAAAATATGCTGGAGGAGAAGTTTGGTTTGCTGATATAGACCCCGATACGTACCTATTATCGTTAGATAAAACAAGGGAGCTTATAGAAAGTAAACCCAAAGGGTTTTTTAAAGGAATAATTCCTGTAGATTTTGCCGGCCTACCTGTAAATTTGGAAGGTTTTAAGGGGTTAGCAAAAGAGCATGACTTATGGATTATTGAAGATGCTTGTCATGCACCTGGAGGCTATTTTATAGACTCAAAAGGCGAGAAACAATTATGTGGAAATGGAAATTATGCTAATATAGGAGTGTTTTCATTCCATCCCGTAAAACATATTGCTTGTGGAGAAGGGGGAATGATTACAACAAATTCTGAGAAGCTTTACAAAAAACTAATGTTGCTCAGAACCCATGGAATCACTAAGGAAAACATGATAGAGAATCACGGTAGTTGGTATTATGAAATGCAAGAATTAGGTTATAATTACCGGCTTACAGATATTCAATCTGCTTTGGGTATTACCCAGCTTGCCAAGAACGATATAAGTGTAAATAGAAGAAATGAGATTGCAAACACTTATAAAGAAGCGTTTAATGGCAAAATAAAACATCAAAGCTTACCAGAAGGAACATTAAATGCACATCATTTATTTGTGGTTGAAGTAGAAAAAAGAAAAGGGATATATGATTTTTTAAGAACACATAATATTTTTGCTCAAATACATTATATACCCGTTCATACATTACCATATTATAAGGAAATTGGCTATAATGGGGCAGATTTAAGGAACTCAGAGAGATACTATTCTAAGTGTATTAGTTTGCCAATGTATCCTAGTTTAACGGATGATGAACAAGCGTTTGTAATAGAAAAAGTATTATCTTATATCAATGGCTAATTTAGCAATCATACCGGCTCGTGGAGGTAGCAAAAGAATTCCTAGAAAAAACATTAAAGACTTTTTAGGCAAACCCATTATTGCTTATCCTATTGAGGCGGCGTTGAATAGTGGATTGTTTGATGAAGTTATGGTGTCTACCGATGATGAAGAAATTGCTAAAATCGCCAAATTATATGGTGCTAAAGCCCCATTTTTTAGAAGCACTCACAATGCGAATGATTATGCAACAGTGTCTGATGTACTGATAGAAGTTGTGAGCCAGTATATTAAAGCAGATAGAACTTTCGAAAACATTTGCTGTTTTTTACCGACAGCGGCATTAACGACGCCCAGTAAAATTATAGAAGCATTTCATGTGTTAACTAAACAAAAATTTAAAACAGTAGTTCCAGTAGTTAGATTTGCATATCCTATTCAAAGAGCATTCAAAGATGTTGATGGCTTATTAAAAATGAGAGAGGTTGAATATATCAATACAAGGTCACAAGATTTAGAACCATGTTTTCATGATTCAGGACAATTTTATTGGTTAAACACAGAGGCTTTTCTTTTAGAAAAAAAAGTATTTACCTCAAACACAGGGTATATTGAATTAAAAGAACACGAAGCTCAAGATGTTGACACACTTGACGATTGGGACTTGTTAGAATTAAAATACAAATTAAAAAATAATTATGGATATAGAAGTAAGATATTGTAAAGTGTGTTTGTTTCCTGAAACAAAACCAGATTTACATTTTAATGATCAAGGCGTATGTTCAGCATGTGTAGCAGCCGAACTTAAAGATGATGGCATTGATTGGAAACAAAGAGAAAAGGACTTTTATACTATTATAAATAAGTTTAAGCTTAAAGATGATGAAATAGGGTATGATTGTTTAATACCAGTAAGTGGAGGTAAGGATTCAACATATCAAGCATATTTTATGAAAGAAGTCTGCGGAATGAATCCTCTTTGTGTATGTTTTGAAACCACTAATGTTACCAAATTAGGACAACGCAATTTGGACAACATTTCTAAAATGGGTATTGATGTTATTCATTTTAAAAAGAATTACAATGCATACCGTTCGATGGTTAAAGAAGGCTTTATTCGAGTAGGTGATGAAATGTGGCCAAATCATATAGGGATTTTTACAATTCCAATAAACATTGCCGTAAAATTTAATATTCCTTTAATAATTTGGGGTGAAAATCCGCAACAAGAATATGGTGGGCCTCTTGAAAGCATTGAAAAAAACAGATTAACACGCAGATGGTTAGAAGAATTTGGGGGGTTATTAGGAAACCGAATTCAAGATATGATTGGTGTTGATGGATTAACAGCTAAAGAATTAACCCCTTATTTTTATCCTTCGGATGAAGAATTAGAATCAAATGGTGTTACTAGTTTATTTTTAGGGCATTATTTTTTCTGGGATGCCCGCAAGCAACTAGAAGTTATAAAAGCACATGGTTTTCAGATAAAAGAAGATGGGCCAGTAGAAGGAACTTACACAAATTATGAGAATTTAGATGAAGCCATGCATGGACTACATGATTATTTAAAATTTGTGAAATACGGTTTTGGTAGAGCCACAGACCACGCTTGTATTGATATTAGAAATAAAAGATTAACTCGAGAAGAAGGGAAAAAATTGGTAATGGAATATGATGGTAAATATCCCCATATTTCTGTAAATGCTTTTATCGAATATTCCGGGATGTCCAAAAAAGAAATAGATGAGGTAATAGATTCATATACAAACCCAGTGCTTTTTAAAATGAATGACGATGGTGACTTTGAAAAAGATAGCGATGGAAATTTAATCAGGAATTTTGAAATAAAATAGTGACAATAGCTATTGTTAAATATGGAATGGGCAATGTGGCTTCAGTACAAAAAGTATTGAAAAAGCTTGGCTACCAAAGTATTATTACAAATAATCATGACGAGCTTAAACAAGTAGATTTTATTTTACTTCCAGGTGTTGGGTCATTTAAAAAGGGTATGGAAAACCTTAATGCGCTGGGGTTAGTAGAATTACTTACTGAAGAAGTGGTAGTAAAAAAGAAACCTTTTTTAGGCATTTGTTTAGGTATGCAATTAATTGCAACATTTGGGACAGAACCTGAACATGTAAACGGATTAGGCTGGATTGACGGAGAGGTTATTAAAATTGTGCCTAAAAAAGGGCACAGGGTGCCTCATATGGGGTGGAATACAATAAAAACAGATATGTTAAATGAGTTTTACCGCGAATTCAATAATCTAGATTATTATTTTATTCATAGTTATCATTTTAATGCTATAAATCCTAAGGATGTTACTATGACCGTAAATTATGATGGAGAATTGGTTGCAGGACTTCAAAAGGACAATATCTTCGCAATGCAATTTCATCCAGAAAAAAGTCAGGATGAAGGCATGATTTTATTAAGAAAAGTTTTAGAGAAATATGCTTAAGTGTAGAGTTATACCCATTTTAACTTTTAATGGTTTTGGGTTAGTTAAAACTAAAAGATTTGCGTCAAACCCAAGAATGGTTGGAAACGCAGTACAGGCAGCTAAAGTATATAACTCGCGCAATGTTGACGAATTAGTGTTTTTAGATATTTATGCATCTGATAAAAATCGGAAAATGAATTTGCAGATAGCAAAACTAATCATTAATGAGTGTTTTATGCCTGTTGCTTTAGGAGGAGGCATAAAATCTATCGAAGATATTCATGATTTATTAGCTATTGGTGCGGACAAAGTAGTTCTTAAAAATAAAATTATAGAAGAGCCTGAATTTATTAACAAGGCGTCTCAAATATTTGGTAATCAATGCATTACTTTAGCAATTGATGCAATAAAACAAGATGATGGAAAGTATTATTTATATAATAGAATAGGTAAAACTTTAGATTTGTTCGAATTTCTTAATCATATTAAAACACATAATTTTGGAGAAATTATTTTAACCTCAGTAAATAATGATGGAATGATGAACGGCTTTGATATTGCGTTGGTTAATAAAGTTGAAAAAATCATATCTGTACCTATAGTTGTTGCAGGAGGAGCAGGAAATTTAAATCATTTCAAAGAGTTATTTTCGAAAAGCCATATTGAAGCGGTAGCGGCAGCGAGTATTTTTCATTTCACACAATATACCCCACGCGATATTAAATTAGCTATAGCTAGTGTTGGAAAGCCAGTACGTATTGTGGAAAAAATGTATATTCCTAAAAATTAAGTTCATGCCTACTCAAAAAAAAATGATATTTAGAGCAGATGGGAATAGCCATATTGGTTTAGGACATATATATAGGCTTTTTGCTTTGGTCGAGATTTATAAAAATTATTTTCAATTTATTTTTGTTACCAAAACATCTTCAACTAAAACTATTTTTCCTAACAATTACCCTATTATTTTTATACCTGAAACTGTCTCTATTGCCAATGAGCCCGAATGGCTTCTTCAAAATTTCCATCCCTCGAAATATTTAATAATTGCGGATGGTTATCAATTTAAAAGTAACTATCAAAAAAAAATAAAAGACAATGGATACTCTTTAATTTATATTGATGATTTAGTTGAAGGAGAAATGTATGCAGATATAATCGTAAATCATGCAGCAAATGTTAAATCATATAAATATCAAGTTCAACCATATACTCGTTTAGCTTTAGGAACTGACTATGCAGTATTAAGGCCATTATTTGTTAAAGCGGCGCAAACCGAAAGGAACATTATTAACATAGTTAATGTTTTTGTGTGTTTTGGTGGTGCCGACGCCTTAGATTTAAGTTATAAAGCTACTAAAGCATTACTAGGAATAAAAAAAATTCAAAACATTCATGTAGTTTTAGGAGCAGCTTATAAACATTCAGACATTATCGCGTTAGCAAGTAAAAATACTCAGATTAATCTTTATAGGAATTTAGACGAAATGGCTCTTTGTAATTTAATGAAGTCTTGTAATTTGGCTATTGCACCTTCGAGCACCATAGTTTATGAACTGTGTGCTATAAAAATACCCATATTTTCTGGTTATTTTACAGATAACCAGAAAAACATTTATAATGCATTACTAGAAAAGGAAGCTATTGAAGGAGCTGGAGATTTCTCAAAACTTTCAACAGAAGACTTTAAAACTAAACTCAAAAGAATTGTTAATCAAGAAGAGTTTGTTCATTATTTAAGGGCTCAACAAAAATTGTTTGACGGACAGAGTCCAAACCGATTCATCAAACTACTAAACGACTTTATGGTTTCTTTCAGAAAAGGCACAAAAGAAGACATGATGCTGGTTTACAATTGGTCTAACGACCCTACGGTAAGACAAAACTCTTTCAATACTGATGAAATTAGTTTAATTAATCACGAAAAGTGGTTCAACCAAAAAATAAAGGACGATAAAACACTGTTTTTAATTGCTTTATTTGATAATCAACCAGCAGGCGTTGTTCGTTATGAAATTAAAGAAGATCACACCATAATTGGCGTTTTGGTTGCTAAAAATTTTAGAAGGAAAAAATTGGCGTCTTCATTTTTAAGTGAATCTGCTAAATATTACTTTAAACAACACCATCTTCCTATTTTTGCCTATATTAAAGAAGAAAACAAAGCATCAATAAAAGCATTTGAAAGAGCAAGCTACACTTTTTATAAAAAAGAAAGTGTAAAGGAAACAGAAAGTGTTGTTTATAAATTAGAAAAGAAATGATGAGAAAGAATGCATGTTTTATCATAGCAGAATTATCGGCAAATCACGGGGGAAGTTTAGAAACAGCAAAAGAAACTGTACGGGCTGCTAAGCGCGCAGGAGCTGATGCCATAAAACTGCAAACATATACTGCCGATACCATCACGTTAAATGTTAAAACTGACGATTTTAAAATTAAGCAAGGTACAGCTTGGGATGGGCAATTTTTATATGATTTATATCAAAAGGCCTCTTTACCTTGGGAATGGCATAAAGACCTGTTTGATTTAGCAAAGGAAGAAGGACTTGTTTGTTTTTCTTCTCCTTTCGATAAAACTGCTGTTGATTTTTTAGAAGAATTGAATACTCCAATTTACAAAGTGGCTTCTTTTGAAATCACAGATATTCCTTTAATAGCGTATATGGCTTCCAAACAAAAGCCAATGATTATTTCAACAGGAATTGCTACAATTGAAGATATTGAATTGGCTATAGAGGCTTGTAAATCGGTTGGAAATAACAATATTACTATATTAAAATGTACATCAGCATATCCAGCAGCTCCCGAAGATGCTAATTTGAGTACTATTGCGGATATTGAGCAACGATTTGGGGTTAATTCTGGCTTATCTGACCATACAATGGGAATAGAGGCGCCAATGATTGCTGTTGCGCTTGGAGCGAAAGTAATTGAAAAACATTTTATTTTAGACAAAAGTATTGGTGGTGCAGACGCCCACTTTTCTTTAGATGAAACAGAATTTAAACAAATGGTAGACGCTGTTCGTTTAACAGAACAATTAATGGGGAATGTAGATTATATAATGACCGATAAAAAGAAAAAAAGCAGAGAATTTTCGAGGTCGTTGTATGTGGCTCAAGATGTAAAAGCTGGAGATGAATTAACAGAATTGAATGTAAGATCAGTAAGGCCAGGGTTTGGAATGCACCCTAAATATTACAATGAAATATTAGGCAAAAAATTTAAAAAAGACTTAAAAAAAGGCACTCCTTTAAGTTTAGAACTAATATTTCAAAATTCTTAAATGGTATTGTTCAAAACTAAATATTTTAAGCATTGTTGGGAGATAATCTAAAAGGGGAAAATGAAAGAAACATTTATAAAAAGGTGGAATGATATTGCACAAATTTGGATAAATGGTCTATTGGAACTAGATTCTGAATCTAGTAGAAATCAAATATCCCCTCGATCAAATTATAAGAAAGCAAAAAAAATTTTTAAAGAATTTGTTGGTGATTTTTTTAGAGTTTTCAAAAATTCAAAGATTCCTCAAAACAAGATTTGGTTTTTAACTCTTTCAAAGAATAATTTTGACTCTTTGAAGAATGTTCAGAGAAAAATCCCAAATTCTATTTTTGTCTCATTTTTAAGGTTAAGAGATGAGGGAGAGAAAAATAATTATTATTTCACACACTCGAATAAATTTTTTTATGATTTAATTTTCCCTTTAGCCTGGATTGATTATTATTTTAAAAACAGGACACAGGGATTAAAATATTATGATTTATTGTTTAGTGTAAATGGTACTTATAAAGAAAGCCTAAGATTAATTAAAAGGAGCAAACCTAAAATAATAATTTTTGCAAATGACCATGTTACTATATCTAGATCGTTACTTCTGGCGGCCAATAAAATGGGTGTTAAGACTTACTATATTCAACATGCATCAGTTTCAAATTACTTTCCTCCACTAGTTTTTAAATTTTCTCTTTTAGAAGGTAAAGATGCGTATCATAAATATTTAAATTGTGGGGAAACAAAATCAAAGGTTTATTTAGTGGGAATGTCTAAATTCGATTCGTTTATAGATAGAATTAATAGAAACACAAAAGTAAAAAGCTTAGGTATTGCATATAATCACATGGACAATGTTACTACAATATCACAATTTATTGAAACAATTAAAAAAGCACATCCCGAATTATTGATAATTACCCGTCCGCACCCTTCTGATGTTAGAAAAATTGAATTGCCTGAAAACGTTCTATTATCTGACTCTAAGAATGAAGATGCCTTTTCTTTTTTATGTAAGATTGATGCATTAATAACAGGAGATTCTTCTTTACATTTGGAGGCAACATTATTAAATGTTTACTCCATGTATTTTGAATTTACAAAAACAAAGCTTTTTGATTATTATGGATTTATAAAAAATGGATTGGTTGATTACTACAGCTCAATCAATGCAATAAATATACAACTTAACAACTTAAAACTTTACAAACCGGACATTAGAAATAAAGCCAGTTATTATAATGCTGCTATTGGAAGTGCTTTTGAGGGAAAATCAACAGAAAAAATTGTTGATATAATTTTAAATACTATGGATTTGTAATGAAAAATAAATTATTACATAATTCAGGTATTTACAGCATAATTTCATTATTGCAAAAAGGGATAAATTTTTTTTTAATTCCCATTTTAACGGCATACTTAACAACTTTTGATTATGGGGTTGTAGCAGTTGTGTTTTCTATTAACGCTTTTTTAAATGTATTTTATTTACTCTCTTTAAACGGAAGCTTAGATAGGTTTTATTATGAACACAAAGATGATGAGGAATTAGTTAAAAAATTATTTGGAACAATTGTAACGTTTGTTTTTCTAATGAGCGTTATTTTATCCATTATTATAGTTATTGGACACAGATGGATTATTGATCCTTTTTTAAGTAATGTTGATTTCTATCCCTATATGATATTAGGAATGATTTCAGTATTGTTTAATCCTCTATTTACTATTTTTCAAAGTACCTTACAGGCCAGACAAGAAGGAAAAAAATTCGGAAAAAATAATATACTGTTTTTTTTTGCAAATATTACGTTTCTGTTAATAAGTGTTTTAGTATTTAATTTAGGAGCAAAAGGCGTATTAGGCTCCCTGGCTTTGACAAACTTTATTTTCTTTATATATACTCTATTTCATTTTGGAAAAGAGATTCAATTTGGTATAAACTTTCCAATCCTTAGGGCGTCTTTAAAGTATTCACTTCCGTTGGTTCCTCATTCTTTATCAGGCGTAGTAACAAATGTTATAGACAAGCTTTTTATCAACAATTTAATGTCAACATCTTTTGCTGGAATTTATAATATTGGAAACACTTTTGGCAGTATTGTATTATTAATTGCGTCTGGTGTTAATCAAGCGTTTGCTCCTTGGTTTAATGAACAAATTAAAGAAGAAAAATATAATGAGATCCCTCAAAAAGCTAAACTATTAATTATGTTTTACAGTGTTATTGCTTTAGGCTTGTCTTTTTTTGGAAAGGAGGTTATATATTTTATAACACCAGAAGCTTATCATCAAGCATGGAAAGTAATTCCTTTTATTGCATACGCTTTTGTTTTTCATGGGGTTTATTATTTTTTTTCGGCACCTATATTTTATGATATTTCTGGGAAAGGAAATCGAGTATTACCATTTTTTACCATTTCGTCAGCAGCATTAAATATCATTTTAAATTTAGTTTTAATTCCTAAGCATGGAATTATTGGTGCCGCTTTGGCAACATTGATTTCTAAATTTATTTTAGTAATTTCTCTAAGTTTTGTTTACAATAAATTCTTAAATATAAAATATGAAAAATTGAGCATGATATTCATTCCATTAATCTATCTTATCATCTCTTTAATCAGTTACTATCCTTTTAAATTTTATGATGGATTATTTATTAAAATAGCTGCTTTTATAATAAGCTTTTCTGTTTCAGCATGGTTTTTGAAAAAAGACTTGAAACGTTTAAAAAAACAGGTTAACATATAACATGAAAATTCTAATTGTTAATACACTCTATGACCCCTATAAAATTGGAGGAGCAGAAATATCCGTTCAGGCTCTTGCCGAAGAGTTTTCTATAAATGGTAAGGAAGTAGGCGTTTTAACATTAGGAGAAGAAGATAACCACTATAATTTAAATGATGTGTTAATATGGAGATTAAAGATAGAAAATAATTTTTGGCCATTTGATGATGCAAATAAATCGACAATAAATAAGTTGTTTTGGCATATTAGTGATGTCAACAATAAGAGGTATGACAATAAAATTAAGAACATATTTAATGTTTTTAAACCTGATATTTTATTTACTAATAACTTAAGTGGATTTTCTACCCGTGTATGGAGTTTAGCTAAAAGCAATAACATAAAAATTGTACACACCTTACGGGATTATTATTTGCAATGCCCCAAAACAGTTAAATTCAATAAAGGAAAGAATTGTAATAAATTGTGTTTTGATTGTAAAATGTTGTCTTTTTTTAAAAAAGAAGCTTCAAAAAACATTGATTTTGTTATTGGAATAAGTGATTATATTTTACAAGACCATTTAAATCAAGGGTATTTTAAAGATGTACCATATCGAGTAATTTACAACGGTTTTAAGTTTAATAACGAGATATTTGCTAAAAAAAAATTACCTCAAGGAGAGACAATTATTTTTGGATATATTGGTCAATTAAATAAATCAAAAGGTGTTGAGTTATTATTAAATAGTTTTTCCCATTTGGATAAAAGCAATAAATGGAAATTACAAATTGCAGGAAAAGCAGATGAAAGTTATTTGAATAAACTAAAACAAATTAATGGATCAAATAATGTTGAGTTTTTGGGATTTGTGAATAGTTCAGATTTTTTTAATAAAATAGATGTTTTGATAGTACCTTCATTATGGAATGAACCTTTTGGCAGGGTTGTTTTAGAGGGAATTATTAAAAATAAGGTTGTAATAGGAAGTAATGTAGGAGGGATTAAAGAACTTCTATCAGAAAACCCTTATTTTCTATTTAATCCAAATGATGAAGGTGATTTATTAAGAGTTTTAAAAAGTATTTTTAGCAACAAAAATATTTTACAAAAATTTAGTTTTAATCCAGATAAACTTTCTAAATTTTCTTTAAAAAAGACTAGTTTACAATATCTTGAAGTTTTCAAAAAACATTAGCATGAAATTAAAACTGGATAGAATTTTTTATTTCTTGATTTTTTTTCAAATTATTTCTACTCAAGGAATAATAACGTTCAATATATTTAAATATTTAGGGAATTGGGAGCTGAAATCGATAGTACATCCCATTAGTTTTTTCTCATTATTCATTGTAGTTGTTTTATATAGATTTAAAAAGAGAACAATCAGAATACAACCAATTGATCTTCTTTTGTTTTCTTATTTTTTTATATGTTTTTTTGTTTTGATATATAACTTAAATAACTTTTCAAAAATCTATATTACGTTTAGAGAGATTTTTTTAGTAAGTTTATTGGTTTTTGCCTATCAACAATTCACTATTAACCAATATTATTGGCGCAAATTATTGAAATTGTTGTATATATTGGTTATTGTTAATCTTGTTTTTGTTTTGTTAACCCATATTTTAGGTCCTGAAGAATATATGAAGCTTTTAACAGGTAGATTCGTTTGGGCCACAGATCCTGATTATAAATTCAAGATAAGCAGTTTTTTGTATTTTTGGCGCTCTCCAGGTGTAATTGGTAGCCCAGGAAATGTTGGGTATTTTGGATTACTAACTTACCTTATTTTTGACCAAGATGAAAAATACAAAAAGAAATCCTATTTAGCAATATTATTAGCTATTGTTGGTTTTGTAAGGAGTGTATATGTGGTTTTGGTAATATATTGGATGTTGAAATTTTTATTAACAAAAAAGAACTTGAAGATAATAAAACTAGGATTGCCTTATATTTTTTCTGTTGTAATTCTAATATGTTGCTTTTTATACTTCAAAGGAGCTTTAGATTTGACGTCTCTTTTTATGAGGATAGACCATTGGGTAAATGATATCATGGTAGATTTCAATGTGCTTTTTGGTGGTGGTATTGGAAAAGTTGGAGGAGCCGTTAGAGGAGAAGGCTTTATAGCAACACTTGATAGTTATTGGTTATTAATGTTAATATCAGTAGGATTAGTTGGTATAATATTGCATTCAGCTTTCATATACGAAAAGGTTTTGAACAATCAAAAAACTGTTTATGCTCTAGTTGGTTTTTTATTTGCAGGTCTTTTTGTTACTCTAACACAAGGAATTTCGTTTTTGGTTTTATTCCCAATGTTGTTTATTATAAAAACAGAATCAGTTTTAAATGAAAAAAATTCAATTAAATAAGTCCACGTTAAATCAAATATTTATAGGGTTAACTTTCATATTAGCTTTATTCCCAATTTTAACTTTTGGACTAAGAAGCGTTATAACAATAGTTTGGGTACTTTGTGGAATTTTAAATGCATTACAGTTAAACATTAAAATAAAGAACAAAAGAAAGTATTTAATTTTTCTAATTGTTTCAATTCTACCCTTTCTTTATTTATGCATAACATTGTTTTATTCTGAAAATTATAATCTAGGTCAACGTAGGGTAATACAGATGTTACCTTTTTTTTTGTTTCCGATTATTTTTTATTTAAACAAGGGTAAATTTGAAGGCAAACAGTTACAACACATTTTTTGGTTTTTCTCTGTTTCAGTCATAATATTAGTAATTTATCAAATTTTGTATTCTCTTTTTAGGTTAGATTACCTTATGGCTGAATTATCTAAAGAAGAAATTGTCAGAAACCTTCTGTCTGACAAAAATTTGTTAAATGAAGATGTTGTTTCTGATGTGAAAATAAGACGCTTTAGAAGTTTCTTACTGGATATTACGGACACTCATTTCACTTATCAAGGTTTATGGATTATTTTCAGTCTATTTTTTTTAAGTAAGCAGGGGTTACAAAAATTTAAACTAAAGAAATACAAAGGCTTATTACTTTTTAGCATGGCCGTTATTTTGGTGGTTTGGCTGTTTTTAATATCAAGTAGAATGCCAATTATTGCTATGGTTATTGCAGCTTTCTATGTCATGTTTGTATTAGGACGAATAACTATAAAATCTCAACTTTTACTACTACTCGTTACCTTATTATGTTTAAATGTTGGTTATTTTGTTTTTACCCCTTTTAGGGTGCGAGTAAATGAAATTTTTAAAAATAAGTTTGAATTACCAACTGAAACTAAGAACTCTTACAGTTATACGTCGGTAAATGTTAGAAATGGTATATATTCTTGTGTTTTGAGTTTAGCTAAAGAAAACTTGATTTTTGGGGTTGGGGTTGGTGATTCACAAGACGAATTAAATAAATGTTACAACATTAAAATTGGTGCTAAAATTTTCACGTGGAAAGATTATAATACCCATAACCAATACTTTTTCTTTTTAGTGGCTTCTGGCCTATTTGGAGTTGTATTATTTTTAGCATTATTATATTTGCATTGGAAAACGGCCACAAATAGAAGCAACCAAATATATTTGTATTTTATTACAATAATTTGTTTAGTTTCTTTAACAGAAAACATTCTGTCGCGATCAGATGGAGTGATGTTTTTTGCATTTTTTAGTGGGATTTTTTTATTTAACATAAATGAATTGAATGATAATAATTAACGCAAGGTTTTTAACTCAGCCTATAAGCGGAGTTCAAAGATTTGGTATAGAAATTTCTAAAATTGTAAAAAAGCAATTAAAGGATCAGGTGTGCTTTGTAACCTGTCCAGGAGTAATCCATGTTGAATTATTTAAAGAGCTTGAGGCCAAAATTATTGGTGTTAATAAAAGTCATTTATGGGAACAGTTAGATTTATTTGCCTATCTGTTACGTAATAAAAATCCACTTTTAGTGTCTTTCGGTTATACAGGCCCCCTTTTTTATAAAAATCAAATTGTGTCTATACACGATGTGGCATTTAAATACCATAAAGAATCATTTTCTAAAAGTTTTTCTTTAGTATATAACTATTTGGTTCCTAGAATTGCAAAAAAATGTCTTCATGTTTTTACGGTAAGTGAAGCAGCTAAGAAAGAAGTTGTTAAAGAGCTTAAATTACCTAGCCAAAAGGTTTCTGTCGTTTACAATGGTATTTCATGTCTATTTAAAAAAGCAGAGAAGCTTTCATTGGATGAAAAGAGCGTTAAACCGTATATCCTAACCGTATCTTCTCATCATCCCAGAAAAAATTACGAACGTTTAATAGAGGCGTTTAATGCGCTTAATGACACTGAAATTGAATTATACGTAATAGGAAATTATATAGGACATTTCTCTAAAACTGTCGAGATAAAACCAAATAAGAATATTAAGTTTTTAACAAATATTACAGATAAACAATTAGTGGCATATTATCAAAATGCGGAGTTATTTGTATTTCCAAGTCTTTATGAGGGGTTTGGCATACCTGTTATAGAGGCCATGAGTCAACATTTACCATGTGTAATTTCAGATATTCCTGTGTTTAAAGAGATCGGTGATGAATCGGTTATTTATGTAAACCCAAAAGATGTAGATTCAATTACCCAAGGAATCATTAAAGGACTAAATATAGGAAATAAAACACAATATTATCCCAAATTAGATCAATTTACTTGGGAGAATAGTGCAAATAAAGTAGTTAAAATATTGGAAAACTTTTTATGATTGTTATGAACAAAAAAACAAAGGTTTTGCACGTCTTACACGCTGTTGGTGGAGTAGATGTCTATTTAAGACTGTTGATTGAAACCATTAATCATGACAGGTTTGAGCATATCATTATTAAAGGTATAAATGATAATGCTAAATCTTATTTTACGCCAGATGGTCTACCTATTAAAGTTTATGAATTACATATTAAGAGAGAAATAAACCTGATTAACGATTTTAAAGTAATAAGTCAAGTCGTAAGGATATTTAAAAAGGAAAACCCAAATGTTATCCACGCGCATAGTGCAAAGGGAGGTATTATAGCGCGTACTGCAAGTATGTTCTTTA
Organism: Flavobacteriaceae bacterium UBA6231; assembly: GCA_002441545.1. Lineage (GTDB taxonomy): Bacteria > Bacteroidota > Bacteroidia > Flavobacteriales > Flavobacteriaceae > Yeosuana. The sequence continues at coordinate 19,184 of DJWL01000187.1, forward strand.
AGGTTAATGTTTTGCATACACCTCATGCATATTCATATTTAAGCGCTGACAACAAATTAAAAAGAAAAATATTTTTATTAATTGAATCTTTTTATGCCAAGCGGAATTCCTATTTGTTAGCCACTTCAAAATCTGAAATGGAGAGAGGAATTAAAGATGTAGGTTATAAAAGAAATAAAGTATTATTGTTTAATAATTCGGTGTTACCCATTAAAATTAAGGGTAAGGACCTTACCGAAATGAATTTGCCTAAAGAATATATTTGCACAGTAGGAAGGCCGTCATATCAAAAAAACATCGAAATGATGGTTGAAGTAATAAAAAAAGTAAAAATAACCAAACCTGATATACATTTGGTTTTGATGGGTGTAGGAGAATATAGCCCAAATAAGGAAAAGATCATTCAACTGATAAAACAGTATAATTTACAAGAAAATATAACTTTGGTAAAATGGATGGAGCGTGAAAAGATACTAGAGATAATTGCAAAATCTAAACTTTATATATCAACTTCTAAGTATGAAGGGCTACCTTACTCAATAATTGAAAGTTTATCACTTGCTAAATCCTGCATTGTAACGAATTGTGATGGCAATAGAGATCTTGTAAAAGATGGGTTTAATGGGTTTTTAATTAATAATTTCGATGAGAATGCTATGTCTAAAAAAATATGTAAAGTATTAAATGATGATTTCCTTCGTCATAAACTTGAAAAACATTCATTCGATTTATTTAATAAAGAGTTTAATTTAGAAAAAAATATCTCAAAACTAGAAAGGATATATGATAGATTAAAGTTAAATTAATTATATTTTTGTTGGTGAGTAATTTAATAATTTAATGAAAATAAAAACCATCTGTTGCATAGGCGCAGGCTACGTAGGAGGACCCACCATGGCGGTGGTGGCCCAAAAGTGCCCACACATAAAGGTGACCATTGTTGACATCAACGCCTCAAGAATCGCAGCCTGGAATGATAAGGATTTAACAAAGTTACCGGTTTTTGAACCCGGTTTGGATACCATTGTTAAAGAAGCCAGGGACAGGAACCTGTTTTTTTCAACAGATGTAGATAAGGCCATTGACGAGGCCGATATGATTTTCATCTCGGTAAACACCCCTACCAAAACCTATGGTAAGGGAAAAGGAATGGCGGCTGACTTAAAATATATAGAGCTTTGCGCAAGACAAATAGCCAAGGTGTCTAAACAAAACAAAATAGTTGTTGAAAAATCAACACTCCCAGTTAGAACAGCATCTGCTATAAAAAATATTCTAGAGCATACAGGTAATGGGGTTCAGTTTCAAATCTTATCAAATCCTGAATTTTTAGCGGAAGGAACGGCAATAGAAGATTTATTAACACCAGACCGTGTGTTAATAGGCGGAGACAATACTATTGAAGGGCAAAAAGCCATACAGGCCTTGGTAGATATTTATGCCAACTGGGTACCTAAAGAGAGTATATTAACCACAAACTTGTGGTCTTCTGAACTTTCTAAATTGACAGCCAATGCCTTTTTAGCACAACGCGTATCATCCATAAATGCGATGTCTCAGCTTTGTGAAAAATCAGGAGCTGATGTGAATGAAGTATCGAAGGCTATAGGAATGGATAGTAGAATAGGCAGCAAATTTTTGAAAGCATCAGTTGGATTTGGAGGGTCTTGTTTTCAAAAAGATATTTTAAATTTAGTTTATATTGCTAAGACTTATGGTTTAGATGAAGTTGCCAATTATTGGGAACAAGTTATTATTATGAACGATTACCAAAAAAATCGATTTTCAGACAATATTGTAAATACTTTATATAATACCGTTTCGGGAAAAAAAATAGCGTTTTTAGGTTGGGCATTTAAAAAAGACACAAATGACACGCGAGAATCTGCAGCTATTCAAGTAGCAGATAATTTGTTGAACGAACATGCCCATATAGAAGTTTACGATCCTAAAGTTGTTGAAGAACGTATTTATGCTGATTTAGACTATTTAAATTCCAGAAGTGAAGAAGAGAATAGAGCTTTGTTGAAAGTGAAGAACGATCCTTATGAAGCTTGTAAAGAGTCTCATGCTGTTGCCATTTTAACGGAATGGGACGAATTTAAATCTTATGATTGGCAAAGAATCTATGATACTATGTTA
>DJWL01000039.1 GCA_002441545.1 Flavobacteriaceae bacterium UBA6231
TGATAAGAATGGATGTAAAAATTAAGTTGGATAATTTAATCACATTATAATGTTCTTGTTGACAAATAGATATGAGTTTCAGATTTCAAAAAAGAATAAACTTAGGCAAAGGATTAGGAATTAATGTCAGCAAGTTTGGAATTAAACCTAGTTACAGAACTAAAATAGGTACATTAACCTCAAAAGGGTATTCCCTTAGAACAGGAATACCTGGTGTTAACTACAAAAAAACATTTTCAAACTCTTCAAAAAGTGGTTGTATGTTGGCTTTGTTTTTATTTCTTTCCATAATAGGTATAATCGTTTTACACTTTTAATATGGCGTATAGAAAAGGTTATTATAAAAAAGATGGCACTTATGTTCAAGGGCATTATATAAAGCCAAAATCTAAATTTTCAAATAACAAGAAAAATATGGGATGCATAAATATGCTATTAATCCTTTTCTTTTTATGCTTATCTACTTATTTAATTAATTTAATATGATATCAACCGAATTAAAAAGTCATTTTTTAAGACTTTATCAAATGGCTTTCTCTGATGATAATTTTGATGTTTTAGAAATGCAAATGTTATACAAGTTCGCTAAAGAAAGAGGGATTACTAAAGAACAGTTAGATGATATACTTTTAAATCCTTCACATACTTCTATCATTCCTGAATCGCTAGAAGAAAAAATAGCGTATTTGTACGATTTAGCTTTGATGATATGGGCTGATGATGTAGTTACAGATGATGAAAGAATTACTCTTAAAAAATATTGCCTAAAGTTTGGTTTTATTGAGGGAAACATAGAAGAGCTTTCTCAGTTTTTGTTAAAGCATGCCAAAGATAATTTACCTAAAGAGCAATTAATTAGTTTAATAAACGAGTAATTATGAGCGCACTAAAAAAAATGTTTGCATTAAAAAATACTGAGTCAAAAAAAACCGAAAAAGAATCTCAAGAAGATGTAAAGTTAATAAAATTAACTTTTTTTGAAAGTGGTTATGGATCTTCAAAGCAAGCCGAAGGGAATCATATGGTTTTTAAAGCTTGTTTACAAAATGTCTATATGGATTATAAAGGAAAATGTAGAGAAAATGAAAATCTCCAAAAGGAATTGAAAGCCCCTTATGTAGAAGAAAAAGGCAAAAAAGAAACCGATCTTAAAAAACGGAAAACAGCTTTAGGGTTGTTGGAAGAATCAATTGCAAATGAAGAACAGAAAATAGTAACCTATAAGAATGATATGGTTGAAGTCAAACGAGACCCCGAAAGGTATGGTCTTGAAGTTGATAGAAAACCAAAGGCTCAATTTTATTTAGGATTAATTGTTTTGATACCTATTACATTTTATTTATTGGTTTTTTACATGTCTGCTTCTTTTTCGGCTTTTTTCAAAAATTTTGATACAGATGATTTGTCTGCTGCCATTTTTGATGGGAATGCCTTGTCTAAATCTATTGAAGGAGGTTGGTTAGAAGGGGTTTTTATTGCTACAATTCCTTTTGCTTTTATGGGTTTAGGTTATTTAATACATATGTTTCAAAAGCATAAAAGTTGGACTTCATACTTTAAAATAGCTATTCTCTTTGCTGTTACTTTTGTTTTTGATGCCATTTTAGCTTACCAAATTGAAAATAAGATTTACGAAATTCAAAAAACTCCAGATTCACCTCCTTTTGACTTGAAAATAGCATTTTCTTCTGTGGAATTTTGGGGAATTATTTTTGCTGGGTTTATTGTATATATTATTTGGGGACTTGTATTTGACTTTATTATGAAGGAATATGATAATTTCGATAAAATCAAATCATTCATTCGAACCAAACGAGAAGACGTTAAAAACTGTGAGACTAATATTAATAAGCTAGCAAATAAGTTAATTCCAATTAAAGAAGAAATTTCAGGAATAGAAGGGAAAATTGCTGATTTGCAAAGAACTATTGATGGTTTTGTTTTTTCCAATAAGCACTATTTAACCTATCACGCAGAATATGTTAAAGGATGGTTCTTGGCAATAACAGATAATTTTGATGCCTTAAAACGGCGAGATGAATTATTGTCAAAATGTAAAGAGGAAGAATTAACGCACCTTCAAGAGCATAATATAGATAATGAAGATTACGAAGGTCGATTATACAAATTAGTAAATTAAAAGTTATGAAACCATTATACTTAATGCTTTTTACATTGTCTTTGTTTTCAATCATTTCATGTAAAACAGATAAAGAAGAAGACTATAAAGAGCAAAATACAGTTCCTATTGAAACGATAAAACTATCCCCAAACAGACCTAACTTAAATATTAGTATTTTACTTGATTTGTCTGATAGGATAAACCCTAAAAAGTATTCGAATCCTGCTATGGAATTTTATGAAAGAGATTTGGGATATATACATTCTATCGCTCAAAGTTTTGAATTACATTTAAGAAACAAGAGAAGCATTAAAATTAATGACCATATCCAACTTTACATTGACCCCGAACCTGCTGATAGTAGCTTAAATGAGAAAATAGATTTGTTGAATATGTCATTTACTAAGGACAATGCTAAAAAGGAATACATTTTACAGACCTCTGTACTATATGATAGTATATCTAAACTAATCTATAAATCAGCTATTGAGGATGATAACTATATTGGTTCTAATGTTTGGGGTTTTTTTAAAACTAATGTTGAGGATTTTTGTATTGAAAAAGATCACAGAAATATACTTGTTGTATTAACAGACGGTTATCTTTTTCATAAAGATGCTAAATTAAGAGAAAAGAATCTAACTTCTTATATAACGCCTCAAGACATTAGAGATTTTGAATTGAATACTACAAAATGGAATAAAAAGATAGATAGTGAAAGCTATGGGTTTATTTCAACAAGAGATAATTTGCAAGAATTGGAAATTTTAGTTTTAGGTATTAATCCAGATACTAAGAACCCATATGAGTTTGATGTTATTAATAAATACTGGAATGATTGGCTAACTAAAATGAATGTAAAAGATTTTGAAATAAAAAAGGCTAACTTACCAGCTAATATGGATAAGATTATTAAAGATTTCATTTTAAAATAATAATATTAAAATATGGGGCTATTAAATAGTTTATTAGGTAATGCTAGTGAAGTTTCGACTGAAAAATTAACAGAAAAGTATGGTCGTCTTCTAGTAGAAAATGAAAAAATAGAACTTGGATTCAATCTTTTTAGAGATGTTTTCATGTTTACAGACAAAAGGTTAATACTTATAGATGTGCAAGGTTTAACGGGTAGCAAAGTAGAATATAAGTCCATGCCTTATAAAAATATAACAAGATTTTCTTTGGAAACATCGGGTACATTTGATTTAGATGCAGAATTAAAAATTTGGATATCAAGTGAAACGACTCCTTCAGTAAGCAAAAAATTCAACAAAAGTATTAATGTTTATGATGTTCAAAAATATTTAGCGTCAAAAGTTATATAATTTAACTGCTTTTTTAAAATTCAAAATGACTTTCAAAATTATAGATGTATAAAACACTCACATTCATTTTCCTGTTTATAAGCCTTTCTATAGTATCTCAAAACTCAAAAGGGAAAAATATATTAGTTGAAGGCAAAGTAATAGGCATCATTGATGGAGATACCTTTAAACTCCTAACTCAAGATTTAATACAAATAAAAGTACGGCTGGCTAATATTGATTGTCCGGAAAATAAGCAACCCTTTTCTTCAAAAGCCAAGCAATTTGTGTCGGATGCCATTTTTGGAAAGCAAGTTACCATACATGTTTTAAAAAAAGATAGATACGGTCGGTCAATTGCAAATGTTAATTATGATGATTCATTGGATTTAAGT
>DJWL01000090.1 GCA_002441545.1 Flavobacteriaceae bacterium UBA6231
GGTCCAGTTTTCTTAGGGTATTATACTCCTTGAGCAAATTCAATTTCTTTACCATCGCCTTTTAAAATATATAATGAAGTATTAAGAGTTTCAATTAATACAAATACAGGAAGTACTTTATTAAAGTTCAAAATAGATTTTCTAAATAAATTAGCTATTCCAAAAGTATATACAATTAATAGAAAATTTAAGGAGATGTAAATTATCCAAATTAAGAAAACAATATATCTATTAAATATTTTAACATCTACAAAATTTGTTTTAAATAGAGCCATTGCGTCTGTAAAAATGTTGACGATAAACCAATTGCAATTTGATCCAAACCTAAAGACAATTATAAGAACACCTATAAAGTGAAGTGATTTCGAGATTAATTCAAAATCTTTGTTTTTATATGAGTTAATTGTGTACCCAAGAAATATAATAGCAATTATTGTGAAAATATCCATATTCTGTTTTTCGCTTGTTTATAACGTTTGGGCTATGTGCAGTGCGGGTTTTCGAAGCGTTTCCTTTTTCTTTCCGCCCGAGCCAAATCTTTTAATTTCATTAATTACTATTTTACCAAATCAGCGATTTGGCGGACTTAGGAAAGTGCTATTCTGCCAAATTCCCGACAAAAGCCCGCATTGCATATGAGCCTTTGTTAACGCCAGTTATTTTTTCATTGTTTTAGTCTTAAAGCATAGTAAATATACTCAATTTATTATTTGCAGCAAATGGTTATTGTGCTTATGGCACGATTAACAACCACGCACAAGCAGGGTTAATTGCTTGCAACATAAAAGACTTTTTTTATAGATTTATTTGAATAAAATATATACATAATAAAAACAAAAAATCCATTTATAAAGAGTATTTTAGGTATCAAAAAATCATGATTTACAGTTGCCTCATATTTAATAAAAACATATCTATAAAAATTAGCACTGTTGATTATCCAAAAAAGTGGTAATAAACGTAGAAACAATAATCTAGATTTTTCTCTTCTCAAGGAAATTTGTAAAAGAAGATATGAAAACAGAACGAACATAATGACATAAAGTAACCAAGATAATCCACTTAAAAAAGAAGACAAAATTCCAGCCTCAACAAATACATTTTCTCTAAACTCAGAAATATCATTAAAAGCACTAGAAAGTTCATTTTTAGTTATACTTGTAAATAAGAAAAATAATAATAATGAAATAATTAGATTAAAGCTTTTAGCTATATTATATTCTCCTTGATCTTTTTTATAAACTTTAAAAAAAATAGGCACAAAAATAAACAAGAATAAAGCAATTAGTATATATATATCATAATTCACTGGATTTAGATTTATTATTAGTTTTGGTTAAGTTCAGTTTGCTCTATACTATTTATTACTCCAATTTTTAATTGGCGTTAACGTTCTGGCTATGTGCAGTGCGGGTTTTCGAAGCCATTTTTATTCTTTCCCGACGGAGCCAAATCTCTTTTATTTTCATTAATTACTATTTTACCAAATCAATGATTTGGCGGACTTATGAAAGCGGAAAGCTACCAAAATTCCGACAATCGCCCGCATTGCATATGAGCCATTGTTACCGCTAGTTTTTTATTTTAATTTCTTTAAATAATGTTTTTATTTCAAAATAATCCTTTCCTGATGATATATAATATCCTTTTACCATGAGTGTTTTGTCGTCAATCCACTTGATTTTTTCGGGAGCCCAATCTGGAGAGAATCTACAAACCTCATTAACATCTCCAGTTTTGTCAATTTGAAATAATTGAAATCCATTTTCAGAATAACCCGCCTCAATATCATCGTTAATACTTATTAAGTATTTTCCGCTTTTACTAAAATAAACCCTTCCAATTGTAAAGGTTTTTTGTCCCGTTTTTGAATTTAGTAGACAATAGTTATTTCCTTCAAACCATTGTATTCTGAATAAATAATAAATTCCAAATCTCTTTTCAAATGTATACTCAGCTTCTCCAAACGTGTCATTAGGAATTAGATTAATTTTATTATTATTTTGAAGAGAAACAATTCTATTATTACCTTCAATTTTAATAGGTAAGTGATATTTATTAAGTTGGTATTTTTCAACGGCTAAGGCTTCTCTGTGTCTATTATCATAACACTTAGAAATTGAGTCAATCTTGTCTTGATCTTCGAAATAGTCTGGGAAATAGGTTGAATCACAAATGTTAAATTCGAAAATACATTTTTCATTTTCAAACTTGTTTTGAAGCGATTGACTATATGCAGTTATTTCAATAATTATAAAAACTAAAAATATTAAAAGTTTTTTCATGTTTTTTTTAAATTAGCGGTAACGCTCTAGGCTATATGCAGTAGCGGATTCGAAGGTGATTCGTTTTCGGTCGGCACGACCGACAAGGAATCGTCGAGAAGCCAAAGCTCCCGACTGCACCCGCTATTGCATATGAGCCTTTGTTATGGCACGTTTTTATTTTTTTTCAATTCTTTTTTTTATAAATAGATAATATTTCGATGTCGAATAGATTACGTCTAGAATGATTAACACGGGAATAACTATAAATAGATAATTTCCTTTTATTACAAAAAGCGTCAAACAACAAACAGTTATAATCAGCCGTGCAAATATTTCAAATTGAGATGAATGAAACTCTACTTTTATTGTCTTTCCGATATTATTTTCAATTATTTCTCCTTTTAATCTAAGAACTCTTGAAGTCCTGCTGCCAGAGCTCAGGTTTCCATATATTATTAATCTTTCAAATTCAAAATTATTAGAACTGACCTTTCCTGTGAATGGAGAGTTTTTTGTCCTTTTAAGCATTTGATAGTAACTTTTATTAAAAAGACAAAAAGGGAAGATGAAAATGTCATTAGTCTCTCTTTTAATCATTGTTTTCAATGATTTTAAAATTGATTCGTTGTTTCCGCTAGTTTCAAATTTCTTCTGGTAATACTTCATTTTTTTTATCTGCATCTTTTAAAAAAATCATCTCAATTAAGTCATTGGCATTCTGCTCTCAAATGTGCCATAACGTTTACGGCTATGTGTAGTTGCGGTCTTTTAATAGTAATTTTTTCTTTATTGATTATACTCCATAAAGATAAAAAAATTCTACTTATTCAACAGAGTAGCAATTACATATGAGCCGATGTTATAAACTGTGCCGCCCGTATGTTTGATCGTTTATTTTTATTTATGCTGTTTAACGTAAAACTATGGAATTTTTATTCGATAATTTTCTTTTACAGCTTCAACTTATTTAATATTTCAAATTACTTTTGGCTCAAATAATTTTTGCCGTTCTGAAGAAAATATTTTTAGACGTTTTGTTATTTGTTTTATGATTCTCTTTCAAAATTTTGACTCTTTTTTGATCAAATCAATAATCATATTTTCTTTTTTCTTTCGAAGCAAATAACTTTCTATTTTACAATAAACCAAACACAGCCAAAATTTATTTCAAGCTAAATTCCATAGTTTTTATCAATTTATAAAGATCGTTTATTTTTTTTGCGGCATTGTTTATAACGTTCTGGCTATGTGCAGTGCGGGATTTCGAAGCCTTTCTTATTCTCTCCCGACTAAGCCAAATCTTTTTTATTCATTAATTACTATTTTACCAAATCACCGATTTGGCGGACTTAAGAAAGCACATTTTTGCCAAATTCCCGACTAAAGCCCGCATTGCATATGAGCCTTTGTTAGCTGTAGTTTTTTTATTTGTTAATAGCTGTATGTACTTTACTAATTAAAAGTTCTACATTTTTTTTATATTCTTCTTCTGTTTGATTTTCAGCATTTGGCCAAATCAAAGCAAAAGTATCCGCTAAAGAAGGCGAATATTCATAAACGTCTTCTTTTGTTACGTCATACCAAATTGGAAGGACAATCCTTTCATCAAAAATCATTTCGCGGGTAAAGATTGAATTAAACTCTTTCTTTCCCCAACCTGGATTACTCAAAAAATTCTTTGTTATAATAATTACACACTTTTTGACTTCTTTAATTCCTTTTTCTATTGATTCCCTTAAACTATCTCCAATTTTTAATGAATATTCGTCATACCACACAGAACAAAGTCTGGAACTCAAGCCATTCGCAAGAGGTTTTGCGATTAACTCTTTGTCTCTACTGTCGTGTGAAATGAATGCTAAAGGTTTGTCGAGTTCCATTTTTTTATTTACGTAATCTTGGGTTCTGATAGTAATGTATAAATTATTGTCTTCTGCAATTTTAGTTAAGATTTCCAAGTCAACTTTTCCAATGGGTGTTTCAGTATAGAAGTAAATTCGATTGGAATAAACTGAAGTATGCTTACCAAAATGTAAATCGGCTGCAAATCCACCAATCACATCAACACTGTTTGCAAATTCTTTATGGTCATTGAATTTTGTAAAAACTTCTTTGCAAAACAATGCTGTCAATTTGGATTCAGGAATATAAAATGTAAAAAAACGAGCAGAACTATTGTGTTCCACTAGAACTCTTTCATCAATTTCTACCGTTTCTTTTACTCCATTATTATGTTCAATTCCGAATGTAAATTTCCTATCAAAACTTAAGTACTTAAAATCGTTTTTGAAATATTGATAAAGTTTAGTCATATTGGTAAATTTTATTCATTCGGTTTAAATTACAGCTAACGTTCTGGCTATGTGCAGTGCGGGATTTCGAAGCCTTTATTATTCTCTCCCGAGTGAGCCAAATCTTATTTTTTCATTAATTACTATTTTACCAAATCAGCGATTTGGCGGATTTTTGAAAGCGGATTTCTGCCAAATTCCCGACTAAAGCCCGTATTGCATATGAGCCTTTGTTAGGCACTGTTTTTTATTTTTTCATTTAACCATTTTTCAAGTCTTCTTTTATCCCAATTTAATTTTATTTTACCTAGGCCAAGTGGGATTATTGCAAAGACTAATAGCATTCCAATTAACTTCAAAGTTTTTAATATTTCAAAGTATTCAAAGCTAAATAAACTAAAAATAAAAGGACTACACATAATTAGCGTAAATCCAATCACAACCCAACTTGGACTTAATTTAAGTTTAATAATAGTTTCGCCGTTTTCAATTTTAATAACTCCTTTTACTCTCGTTTTAAACGGGTCTGAAATTCCCGAAGGTGGATTTATTACTGTTTTAATTTTTCCGTCTTTAATATATCCATACATAATTTGTGTAGGGAAAAAGTGAAATTTTTTAGTAATTCCAGAATTAAAAATTGAAATCACCTTATCATATGGTGTTTTTGTTTTTCTTTCAATTCTATCAGTTAATGTTACTGTCATCGTTTATTTCAAATAGTGCCTAACGTTTGGGCTATGTGCAGTGCGGGTTTTCGAAGCTTTTCTTATTCTTTCCCGACTGAGCCAAATCTAATTATTTCATTAATTACTATTTTACCAAATCACCGATTTGGCGGACTTAAGAAAGTGGATTTTTGCCAAATTCCCGACCAAAGCCCGCATTGCATATGAGCCTTTGTTGTGCACCGTTTTTTATTTCTTTTCGTTTATTGATTTTTCACATTTCGTAATCAAGCTCTTTGTGTCAAGAATAACTTTTTCATTTAAAAAATCCTTGTTAACGTTAATGTAGTCTTTGATTTTTAAAAGGTCAGATATTCTCAATTTCTTTTCGTCAAATTTTAACATTGTTTCAATGAGTAAAATTCCCAAATATTCGGTTTCTAATAATTCAGCATTCGGATATTCTAAATCTCCAATTATTGAAAGTTTTGAATATTCGATAAAAGTATATGCTTTAATAAAATCAGAATTTAAAGCGATTGTGGCAAAACACAAAGCCCTTCTCATTTTCATTCTTCTTAAATCTGGGGAATCTTCATATTCGCTAGTTCCATTTTCATAAATCCAGTTAAACAGAGTTTCTATTTCTGTTTTATTTTCAATTACAAACTCTGCTTTTCCGTGTTTTAATAAAGTTTCTTGAAATTTTAATAGAATTTTTTCGGATTCAAGTTTGTGACTTGGATTTAATTCAACGTATTCGAGAGTATGAAAAATCAAGTTTTTAAACTCTAATTTTATTTCTTGATTATTTGAATACCCATTTCCAATTAAGGCTAATAAAAATAATATTGCTGTTAGTTTCTTCATTTTTTTAATGGTGCACAACGTTTACGGCTATGTGTAGTTG
>DJWL01000115.1 GCA_002441545.1 Flavobacteriaceae bacterium UBA6231
CCAATGGAAAGTCGGTTAATACCGATACTTTTATACGCTTCAAAAATAGTTCTCGACTGCGCTCGAACTGACATTAAATCATCTGGATTTGCTTCTAAGGTAATTTCGGGATTTTCAGCAACTTTATAATTTTCATAAACCGAATCAATCAACAATTGCAATTCATCTATCTTTAGTAAACTAGGTGTCCCTCCACCAAAATAAATGGTTTCAACGGTTTGGTTTCTAAACTCATCTTTACGCAAAAACAATTCTTTAACCAATGCGTCAACAAGTTCTTTTTTCTTTTTTAAAGAAGTTGAAAAATGAAAATCACAATAATGACAAGCTTGCTTGCAAAATGGTATATGAATATAGATTCCTGACATTATTTTTTAACCCTAGTTTCATTCTGCTTAACAAATGCACTCCAGCCTGTATAGCTTTTCCCTATTTCTACTTTACCTTGATTGTAAAAATGGCAAACCGCGGCTGCTAAACCATCTGTGGCATCTAAGTTTTTTGGCAAGTCTTTTAAATTTAACAAGCTTTGGAGCATTTTTGCAACCTGTTCTTTACTGGCATTTCCATTGCCGGTAATTGCCATTTTTATTTTTTTTGGAGAATATTCAGTAATTGGAATTTCCCTGCTCAATCCTGCTGCCATTGCCACTCCTTGAGCTCGACCCAACTTTAACATACTTTGCACATTCTTTCCAAAAAAGGGTGCTTCAATGGCAATTTCATCAGGATGGTGAGTATCAATAAGTTCTATGGTTCGCTCAAAAATGAGTTTTAATTTTAGGTAGTGGTCATCATATTTTTTTAAATCGAGTTCATTAAGCTGAAGAAAACACATGGTTTTACCCACAACTTTTATGAGTCCAAAACCCATAATGGTTGTCCCTGGGTCAATCCCTAATATAATTTTTTCTTTATTCATCAACTAATTACTATTTAACAGTTTTAAAACGTATTAAAAAACAAGATTAAAATTTTAACTATTTAATGCCATACCGTAATATTGGCTTAATTTGCAATAGAGTTTATGATTTACACTTTGCCTTACAAAACTAAACAATTCTTCTTTGTGCTTATTAAAATAAGCATTGTTGTTGTTGCTTTTTATTTTATATATGAAAAGCTAACAAAAAACAGTGATTTAGGTTTTTCTGTTTTTACAGATATTTTAATAAAAAATGATATTTTTTTATTAAAAAACATACTTTTTTTGTTTTTTTTAACCATTCTTAATTGGTTTTTTGAAATTTTAAAATGGCAAGAATTAGTATCATCAGTAAAAAAAATCTCTTTTAAAAAAGCTACTGAACAATGCCTTGGTTCATTAACTGTTTCATTGTTTACTCCTAACAGAATTGGCGAATATGGAGCAAAAGCTTTATATTATACCAAAGATTGCAGAAAACAAATTATGTTAGTTAACCTGATTAGTAATTTATTACAAATGAGCATAACCTGTGTTTTTGGAATTATTGGATTGTTTTTTCTTGCTCAAACTCATGCAGTAACTATTAATAATTTGATTATTTTTTTAATGATTTTTCTTGTGATTTCAACATCATTAATCTTAATAATCAAAAGAAAAAGTTTTTCATTTAAAAGATTTTCTTTTGAAAAATTCAAAATATTCTTGAAGAGTTTTTCAAAAAAAAGGGTGGCTTTAGGACTATTGTTTTCATTATTTAGATATGTTATTTTTTCATTTCAGTTTTATTATTTGTTAACTCTTTTTAGATGTGAAATAAGCTATTTTAATGCTATGATATTTATTACTAGTATGTATTTTTTAGCATCAATAATTCCTTCAATATTTATTTTTGATGTCGTTATAAAAGGAAGCATAGCAGTATTTTTATTCTCGCTTTTAGGTGTTAGCGAATTGGTTTCTTTAAGTATTGTAACTATCATGTGGATACTCAATTTTGTGTTACCAAGTATTTTAGGAAGCTATTTTGTGCTTCGTTTTAAATTCCCAAATTTTGAAGAATGATTTTAATTATTACTCTTATTTCTATCATTTATGTGCTCTTAATTGGAAGCTTCGCTTATGGTTTTGAGAAAGTAAAAGAATTTAAATTAATCAATCTCTCATCAAAAACTACATTTTCAGTTATTATTCCTTTTAGAAATGAATCTAAAAATTTGTCAAAATTATTGGAGTCAATCAATTATTTAGAATATCCCAAAAACCTTTATGAAATTATTCTTGTTAATGATGAATCTGAAGACGATTCAGAAGCAATTATTACAAATTCCTTAAAAACAAATGATAAACACCCTAACATTACGTTAATCAATAATGTAAGAATCTCAAATTCTCCTAAGAAAGATGCTATTACTACAGGAATTAAAAAGGCAAAAAATGAATGGATCATTACTACTGATGCCGATTGCATACTTCCTAAATATTGGTTAGACAGTTTTGATGAATTTATCCAACAAACAAACACTTATTGTATTGCCGCACCCGTTAGTTATCTTTTAGAAAATAAATTGTTAAACAAATTTCAGGTACTCGATTTTTTAAGTTTACAAGGAGCTACCATTGGTGGTTTTGGCATAAACAATCCTTTTTTATGCAATGGCGCTAATTTTGCATATAGAAAAGACATTTTTATAGAAGTAAATGGTTTTGAAAATAACACAAATATTGCCAGTGGTGATGATATTTTTTTACTCGAAAAAATTGCTAAAAAATACCCTAAGCAAGTTGACTTTTTAAAATGCAAAAAAGCGATAATAAACACAACATCTCAAAGTTCATGGAAAGAATTATTAGCTCAAAGGATAAGATGGGCAGCCAAAACAAGTTCGTACAATAATTGGTTTGGAAAACTTACGGGCTTCATTGTTCTTCTTATGAACTCATTAATAATTATTAGTGTCATATTAATTCTAACATCATTATTAAAAACAAAGATTCTCTTTTTAATCATATTTATTAAATTTAATATTGATGTGCTTTTAATCTATAAATCTGCTACTTTTTATAACCAAAAAACGGTTTTAAAAAGTTTCTTTTTTGCCTTTATTATTTACCCTTTTTTTAGTGTTTATGTTGCTTTTGCATCCTTATTTAAAGGTTTTAAATGGAAAGAGAGAACGTATAAAAAATAACCGAATTCATTTATTTTTAGTAGTTTTACGTTACACCCAAAACCTTAGTTGCCATGAAAAAAATTATTTTTTCGCTCCTATTCATCCTACTATCACTCTATATATCCGCACAAAAACAATATACTGTTAAAGGCGAAACCTTAAATCTTAGAATCGAACTTGAAGGAGATTTAGATTTTCTTTCTTACAAAACAAAAGATAATTATCGCTTTTTTATAAAAGATAAAAACGAAACCATTTACGAACTTCTAAATACAAGACAAGAAGACAATAGTTATTTAAATGAATACAAGCGCGTTTTAAGTAATCTAACACAAGGTTCTAATATGTCTACAGAAAAGGTTGGTTTTGGACATTATAGCTTAAAGCAATTTATTAGAGCATATAATTCTAGTGGTACAAAAAGATACACCTATACTGGAGAAAAAGTATATATGCAATCAAGATTAGGTGTTTTTGGTGGTATTACCAATCATCCATTTACCGAAAATAAAAACAATGCTAAAGTTCCCTCATTGGCTGTAGAATTTGAGTTTTTTGCTAAAATTTCTAAACCAAGGCAAACTGGATATTTTAGTATTGAACATACCTTTGAAAACTCAAAAATTAAATATACGTCAACTCAATTAGCCTTGGGTTATAGGTATCGATTTATTAACAAATCAGCATTCAATATTTACGGAAACTTGCAGATTTCTACTTATACATTTTCAAAAAATACGTTTGTATTAGCTGATAACTCTAAAGAAGTAGTTAACGATGCCATTTTTCATATTCCATTAAGTTTTGGCTTAGGGTCTGATATTAAAATAAATAATCATAGTCTTGTTACCTTGACCTATAAAAATTTGTTTGCTATTTTTGAAAATAACAGTGCTAATTTTCCAATAGATTTTGCCGTTGGTTATAAAGTTAATTTATAATCCTAGTTTACATGAATGATTATAGGCAGCTTGAATTCTGTTTTAACCTGTTGTCCACGTTTTAACGCTGGAAAAATTTTAGGTAATGAATCGATGCTTTGCGACAATAATTCTTTAATATTAGGTATTTCTTTATTTGTCAATGAATCTACTGCTAAATTTACCAACGATAAAATACCAGTTTCTGAGATTTGAAGTTGTAGCAACAAAGTATCCTCAATATCTTGAGATACTAGAATTGTGTCTTTTTGTAAAGAATTGGTAATGTGTGTTGTTAAAATAGTTTCAAAACACAACTTTCTTTCTTGTTTTGTAGCTGAAGAATCGCATACTGAAAATGTAGGATATTCATCTACTTCATTCCAATTAAAAGTTTGTAATTCTTCTTTTAAAATATCTTCAGAAGATGTTTTTTTTACGTTAAAATACTCACAAGACATGAGCGTTAAGAGGGACAAAAAAACACAAATTTGTTTCATGGATTAAAACTGAAACTGAAAAGTACAATTTTTTTAGATTTTATTAACTTTTAAAACAAAAAACCGAAGAATGACTTCGGTTTTTAATCTTTAAAATTATTAAATGACCTATTTTTTTGATTTCGCTGTTTCTGGAACCATGAAAATAATTGGCAATGAATAAGGTACCGTAACAGTTTGTCCTTTTTGTTTTCCAGGAATCATTTTAGGAAGCATTTTAATCACTCTAATGGCTTCGGATTCTAATGCTGGATGTGGTGCTCTTGAACGCACATCAACAATATCACCTTCTTGATTAATTTTAAATATTACATTAATACGTTGCTTACCAACTAAACCATT
>DJWL01000015.1 GCA_002441545.1 Flavobacteriaceae bacterium UBA6231
ATAGAATTAAGTAAATTCTGTAAATATTGCAAGAAACATACAATCCATAAAGAAGCTAAGAAATAATTAGCTTTAGGGGCGTAAGCTCAACGGCAAACTGCTTCTCTCCAAAAGAAGACTTGTGGGTTCGAATCCTACCGCCCCTGCAACAAAAATATCTAAAGTGCAATATGCGTGTGCACATTACCGTATGTTGTTGACAAATTAGATTAAATATATTATTAAAATATCATCGGAGGAATTGAGATGGAAGAAACTTCGAAAAAGGACATTGAAAAATTAATAAGAGAAAATAGAAAGAAAAAACATTATGACACTGCTTTTTTTAAGGACGACCATGGACGCACTCTTGTAGTAATCGTTGATCGCAAGGTAGGAGACATCAAAACTTCTTTAATATCTCTCAAAGGGGGGGAAATATCATACCTTCCTTTGCCAAGGTTTGCGATCGGAAGTATCGGCGAAGACGAAATGCAACTTTATACTAAAAAAAATCCCAAAAATTCCTGAACTACGAAAAAATTAATCTCATGCCTTTTGACCAATTTTAAAAGGTAAATATCAAAGATCGCAACAGATGAGCGGAAGCAATCAAATAACTGCAACCGCTCTTTTTTATACATAGACCTTCACAATCTCAGTTCTAACGTCCTCCACAAACCCCTGCCAACTTACTTGTCAAATAAGTTAACCAGCTATTGTGCTGGTTTTTGGTTTTGTGGTAAGATAGAGAAATATAATTAAAATATTTATTATGAATCCAAAAACAGAGAAAATATTAATAATTTCAGGAATAATTGGATTAATTTTAATTTTAGGTAGCACTGCTGGATATTTCTTTTGGAATAAAATAAATCAACCTATAAATAATAATCAACTAGTCGGGGGAGATAAAGATGAACACGGCTGCATAGGATCAGCTGGATATACTTGGTGTGAGGTAAAGAATAAATGCTTAAGAACGTGGGAAGAGGAATGCGTTGATGAAGATAAAGATAAAATATATGAATATTATAACATTAAAATCGATTTATCTGATGAAAAATTTTCGTTGGTTGAAAAACCCAACGAAAAAAGTGAATATATTTTATTTGTTCCTAATAATACTAATAATCAAAAACAAATTGAAAAGATATATCTAGAGATCAATAAAGAAAGCAATTTGCAAGATTTTATAAAAATTGAAGAAGATTGGTTTCTACTCACGGGAAGTATAAATAGATATTTAGATGGGACAATCGGAGAAAAAGCCTATTGGCACTATCCTTACGAATTTGCTCCTGGGGCAATATTAATTTTTAATAAAAATACAACATATGAAATTAGTTATTATTGTGAGAAGGTAACAGAAGAAATACCGTCTGAGCCTGGGCCCCGAGAAAGATGTGAAGAGTACAACGGAGAGAAAATATTAAATGAATTTATAGAGCATATTGAATTTAAGTAATAAAACAGGTTCTAACTAACATCGTCCAGCAGTCCCTGCAACATACTTGTCAAATAAGTTAAGCCAGCTATTGTGCTGGTTTTTGGTTTTATGATAAGATAATGAAATATAATAAATATATTATTATGAAACAAAAAGGAATCGCCCCTATTGCAATTATTGGAACAGTTGTCCTGGTTTTAATTATGGCTGGAGGTTTTGGTTATTATTTAATAGATAAAAATAAAAAACAAGAAAGCAATAATCAAGAGCAAAACATTGATCAAGGTCAAAATAAAAATTTAACAGAAGAGGAAGGTAAAAAAGATACAGATAAACAACAAACTACAGACCAAGGTTCAAATCAACAATTAATTGAAAAAGAATATATTGATAGTCTTGTTCCGCCTGAAGTTGTGAGCCCATATGAGGATTCTATTTTAACCCTTACTTCTAAAGGAATATCTTTTTTAGTTTATCCGTCTACAGAAAATAGTGTCGTCCATATTTATATATGGAAAGGAGAAGAGGCTCTTTTTAAAGAAAAACCTTTTAGGGAGATAAAAATGAGCTCAAGCGAAGGCTTGATAACATTATTTAAAACTGATGAGCCCTATAGGGATGGATATAAATACACTTTTGTAGCCCAAACCTGTTTAGATAATGATTTTACTCAATGTGGTTTATGGGGAGATCCAATACATTTCTCTGTAAAAATGCAAAATTTAAATTATCAAACAATAGAAACTAATACCTATACAGTTAAAATACCAGAAGGTTGGAAAGAAGAAGTAGGGGAAGTTTTTGAGGGACAATTTGCAAGTTTTTATGTAGAAACCAGAACGATAGATAGTGGAAAAAATCTAGTTGATATGTATAACAGTTATTATTCTAGTGGTAAATTTATTGATTTTAAAGAACGCAAAACAAAAATTATTAATGATAAAACTTTTTATTTATTAAAAGCAATTACTGGAGGATTTATTTACAATGTTGCTCTTGTTTCAAAAAATAATCAAGAATTTTTTGAAATTAATTTAATGGAATTAATATTTAATTACGACGAAGAAATTTTAAATACCATACTAAATACTTTTACAATAAAAAACTAATTAAATTTGTTCCAAAAGCTCCCGCACTCAAAATTAACCAATAAACAGGTTCTAACATCGTCCAGTAGCCCCTGCCAACTTGAGCGTAGTTAAAGCGCACGAGTCGCTCATCCTAAAAACAATGATTAAATTAATAAAATTTTTTTTAAGTTATATTACGCGACTCGAAAGGGTCGCCTTTTTTTTGCACAATTTTGACAATAT
>DJWL01000036.1 GCA_002441545.1 Flavobacteriaceae bacterium UBA6231
TTTTTTGTAGGAATATTTGTTCTTATTGGTATTTTCTTTATGAGATGGAATGTTGTAATTGGTGGTCAATTGTTTTCTAAAAGCTTAAGTGGTTTTACATCCTTTAGAGCTGTTTATTCTGGTTTAGAAGGCTATTTTATGGCATCAGTTTGGCTAATACTACCTCTCATTATTTTAACCTTTTTATTATGGTTAATGCCTCCTTGGAAAAAGATAGACGCACTTAATTAATATAAAAAAGCCGAACATTTTGTTCGGCTTTTTATTATTTAAAAACGTTTAGTACTATTCTTTTAAACTTCTCATATAGTTAACAATTAACCATCTGTCTTCATCATCAGGTATTTTTTTAGTGTATTCTGGCATGTCATCTCTACCAAAAGTAGTTTTATAAAATAATTCGCCATCAGTTTGATTTTGGAATTCCTCAGATGAAAAGTCACCTAAGTCACCTTTTAATCCAGCAGATTTCGTTCCATCTCCATAACCTTCTTTTCCATGACATGATTTACAGTGTTTGTCGTATAGAGCCTTACTGGTTGATACATCAGCTTTAGGGTCTGTTGGGTTCTTCATGGTTTTATACTTTGCAGGAACTACCCATTTGTCTTGTTCTACTTTTGTAAAAGCTACAAGTGCAATACTTATAACTCCAATAATCATTATTAGTTTAAGTGTTTTCATTATTAATTAATTTTGATGTTTATTTTTTAATTTTAGCATTAAGTTCTGCGCCCTCTTTTTTTATTTTGAATAAGTTTATTATGCTGTAAACATAATTAGCCCAAACGCCCAATAATAAAATCGAAAGGACAACATACATCCAGATAGGAGCTACTTTCGACCAAAGTTTATAAGACTCTGTTTCTATTTTTTTATTGATTCCCCAATGGATGTTTTTTCTCTGAATAACATTGCCAAATTCATCATTGTCTAAAATAGAAGCAATAACATCTACATTTCCGTTTATGTCTCCAAAGATATTTTCAGGAAATTCAAATTGAAATTCACCATTCTCAATAGTACCTTGTTGTATTGGTCTGTTTGAAATAAATCCAGGAATTGAGAATTTTATTTCTGTTTCTTCAAGTGGTATTTTTGTGTTTAAGCTATCTAAGGTGTAAGCATTTAATAAAACTGTTTTTACACTATCAATTTCCTCTAGGTTTAGCTCAAGGAAAACATCTCTAACTGCTAATTCTGCTTCTTCATAATCTAAACCATCAGTTCCATCAAAAACAGCTTTTAAATTTATGTATCCTTCAGAGTCCGTAATATATTTTTGATTAGCTGGCACTGTTAGTTGGGCCGTACCTTCTTTATCGGTTTTTGCTGTTCCTAAAAGTATTTCTTTATCATCTGCTACATTAAAAAAATTAATAGAAGCTTCAAAAACGGGAACTCTATCTTTTCGATCCTTCTTGTTGGTTGCAATGAAGCTTGTTTCTAAAATACGCGAATTATCAGGTTGCTTAATGTTGTTTAAACTAAAGCGAACTTTATAATTTTTTAAATCATTTTCTTGAGCAAAACTTTTAATATTCATTAAAAGTGCTATGGCTAATGTAATTACTACAAACTGAATTATTTTAGTTCCCATATTCTTTAATTTTTAATTGAAGCATCTTCTTTAGTATTTGTTTTTCTTTCATGATTAATAATTTCAGACATAGAGATGACTGGAACAAATCTCATTATTAAAAGAAAGAATAAAAGGAAAGCTGCTATACCAGTAAAACTTAATGCCCATTCTATCCAAGTAGCATTGTAATGAATGAATTCTGGTCTTGTGTCTTGAATTGGTATGTAAGGGGTCTCTAAGGTGGGTACTACTACTAAATATCTGTTTAACCATAATCCTGAAACAGCTATTACTGCTGCAAATGAAATAGACTTAATAGTCCTTATTTTTTTTATTGATAAAATGAATAATGGAACTATGACCCCTATATAATTAGCGAAAATAAATTGCCAAAAATAGTGGCCGAATAAAGTGTTTAATAAATTTACATCAGCTGGTTTATGACTGAACCATTTTGCAAAGTAATCACTAAATGTAAAATACCCGAATAGTAAGGATAACACTAGTAAAACATACCCGGCCATTACAAAATGTGACTGAATAATGTATTTTTCTAATTTATAATACTTTCTAATGAAATACATGGCTATGATTATAACCCCTACTCCTGAATACAAACCTGAAAAAATAAAATCGGGTGCAAAAATGGTGCTATTCCAACCAGGTTGTAATGTTAAACTAAAAATCCAAGCAAGAACAGTGTATGCTACAATAGCCATTGCAATGACCATTTTAGACATGATACTAGTTATTTTATGCAGTCTTTTACGTTGTTCAGTTGTATCCTGGTAATTAATTGCTAAAAACTTGTATAATTTTTTTCTCCATTTAGGAATCTTTAAATTGGGACTATCTCTTAAAATTGCTAAATCAGGAATAAATGTTAAAAATAAGTATATAAAGCACCCCACAAGATCTGTGATAATGGCTATAATATCCCAGGTTATTGGAGACTGTATTCTAGGATACATAAAAAGGTAATATAACCTGTCTAATCTTCCAATACATAATAAAATAAATATTGGACCAATAACTATTGAAAGAACAGTTATGATTTCAACTATTCTTGTAACAGAATTTTTCCAAGGAGTTTTAAAAAAATGTAAAATTCCAGAAATAAATGCTCCTGAATAACTCAATCCTACAAAAAAGATAAAATTGATGATATATACACCCCAAACAACATTATCTCTCATTCCTGTAATTTCATGGCCATTGATTAATTGTAAATAAAAGGCATATAAACCAACGGCAATTATTGCAATTAATATTAATATCCAAACATTTGAGAAGAAACTTGATTTCTCTATCATTGGCGAAAATTCTTTAACCAATTCTTTTTTTCTACTATTTGTATCCATAATTAAGAGTTGTTAAGGTTAAATTTTGCCTTGTTCTTTTAAATTTTTCACATAAGGCACTTTTGTGTACCTGTTTATAATTTCTTCATCAACATTAAATCCATCTTCTAACGGAACTTGCCTGTTTACTGCAGGTAAATAATAAACATTTGGTTTTGTTCCTAAATGTTCTAAGTGACGATAACCACCGCGATTATTAATCAGTTCAGAGAAGCTAACGGTTTCTTCGCCGTTCGTTACAATATCCTCATTTTTGTCTCCAAAATATATGACTCCCATTGGACAAGCTTGTGCACAATGTGGAAGTTTACCTTGTCTTAATAAATCTGGACAGAAATCGCATTTCATTACAGTTCCTTCTGCTGCTGGAACTTGTGTTTCTGGTGAATATGGTATGTCCTTATTGTTATACTTTTCTTTGTGACCCCAATTAAAAATACGTGCAGAATAGGGACAACTTGTGATGCAGAATTTACATCCTATACAACGTTCATTGTCAATTAATACAATACCATCATCACGTTTAAAAGTTGCTCCTGTGGGGCATACTGTTACGCATGGAGGTTCATCACAATGAAAACAAGGTTTTGGCATCCAATATGGAGCAGCATTTTCATTGTTTTGAAGAAGTTGAATTTTTAGGAACTCCTGATCATTGTCTAATTGATGTGCTCTTTGGCAGCTTTCAACACATTTTCTTGCGTTTTTACACTTAGCCAAATCAATAACCATTACAAATTTTCTATTTGGAATTCCTGTTCTTGCTTCAGCAGGAGTTACGAGAGCCTCAGGATATTTATTAATATTTGTGGCATCAACTTCTACCATTTTCCCATCAGGTGTGAGTAGCCTTATTTTTTCTCCCGATGATTTTTCTTCTGCATCTGAAGCAATGTTTTTAATTAAAGAGGTACTTGCTAATGCCGTTACGCTTGATATTAATCCTAATTTTAAGAATTTCCGTCT
>DJWL01000135.1 GCA_002441545.1 Flavobacteriaceae bacterium UBA6231
TGGAACGTTTTAAACAAATAAAAATAACCGATCCAGATAGGCATGTTAATAGAGTCATGGCGCAAATGAAGTCAGATTTGCGTTTGCCTGTAGAACCTAGACATATTGAGTGTTTTGATAATTCAAATATTCAAGGAACCAATCCGGTGGCTGCTTGCGTGGTTTTTAAAAACGGAAAACCAAGTAAAAAAGATTATCGTCATTTTAATATAAAAACTGTTGAAGGACCAAACGATTTTGCTTCAATGGAGGAAGTTGTTTACCGGCGTTACAAGCGTCTGTTAGATGAAAATCAAGAATTGCCACAATTAATTATTATTGATGGAGGAAAAGGACAATTATCGTCAGCTTTAAAGATTTTAGACGACTTAAAATTGAGAGGAAAAATTGCCATTATTGGAATTGCAAAACGTTTAGAAGAATTATTCTATCCAAATGATCCAATTCCCTTATATTTAGATAAGAAAAGTGAAACGCTAAAAATAATACAACAATTACGAAATGAGGCGCATCGTTTCGGTATAGAACATCACCGAAACAGGCGAAGTAAAAACGCATTAAACACAGAGTTGGAAACTATTCCAGGAATAGGAGAAAAAACAGTAGTCGATTTATTAAAACAATTCAAATCGGCAAAACGTGTGGCTAACGCCAAATTAGATGAATTGGAATCTGTTGTTGGTGTTTCAAGAGCAGAAAAAATATATAATTATTACCATAATCAATGAAACAGTACCTCATAGTTCTTGCATTTTTAGTTTGTCTTCAGGGTTTTTCTCAAGATTTAAAAAAAGATGATGTTAAAGTAGGACTTGTTTTAAGTGGTGGAGGCGCTAAAGGATTAGCACATATTGGAGTCCTTAAAGTGTTAGACAGTTTGGGTGTTAGGGTTGATTATGTAGCAGGCACTAGTATGGGTGCTATTATAGGTTCATTATATGCTTCAGGGTATTCAGGGAAAGAACTTGATTCTGTTTTTAGAGCCTTAGATTTTAATATACTCATAAGTGATAATTTACCCAGAGCATCAAAAGCATTTTACGAGCGAAATAATTCAGAACGTTATGCAGTAACCTTACCTTTTGATAATTTTAAAATTAAATTACCATCGGCACTTTCAAGAGGTCAAAACGTTTACGGATTAATTTCTAAACTAACATTAAACGTTAACGATATTGATGATTTCAGTAAGTTGCCAATTCCGTTTTTTTGTATTGCTACAGATGCTGAAACAGGTAAAGAAGTCATACTCGACAAAGGTATTTTAGCCCAGTCAGTCATGGCAAGTGGATCATTGCCCACATTGTTTCAACCGGTTATGATTAACGGTCAAATGTTAATTGATGGTGGTGTTGTCAATAATTATCCTATTGATGAACTAAGAGAAAAAGGGGTTGATGTTATTATTGGTGTTGATGTTCAGGATGGATTAGTAACTCGTGAAGAATTGACGTCTGCTCCAGATGTGTTAATGCAAATAAATAACTTCAGGACTATTAACGATATGAAAGTCAAGGTTAAAAAAACCGATATTTATATTAAGCCTAATATTGAAGACTTTAATGTAGTTTCATTTAGCGAAGGAGACGAGATTATAAAAAAAGGAATTCAAGCAGCAATTTCTAATTTAAATTCTTTAGAAAATCTTGTTTCAAAACAAAAGCAACAACCAAAAGAGGTAATAAAAAAACCAGTGCATGATAGTATAAATATTAATACTATTATTATTAAAGGAAATAAAAAACACTCAAGAGCATATATTTTAGGAAAATTAAAACTTAAAGAAAACGAAAAAGTAAGCTATAAGAAATTTAATGAAGGCGTAAACAATTTAATTGCCACAAACAATTTTGACTATTTTCAATACGAGTTTAAAAATACTGATTATAAAGAAGGGTATAATCTAATAGCGCAATTAACCGAAACAGAAATTAATACATATATAAAATTAGGAATACACTACGATAAATTATATAAAAGCGCAGCACTTGTAAACCTTACAAAAAAGAGGTTGTTTTTTAACAATGATATAGCAACTTTAGATGTTGTTTTAGGAGATAATGTAAGATATAATTTTGAGTATTTTATTGACAAAGGATTTTATTGGAGTATTGGGGTTAAGTCCAGATTTAATCAATTTAATAAAAACATTAGCGCACAATTACTTTTGAATGATGATATAAATGTCTCAGGATTAAATAATGCAGATGCTAAGATTCAAGATCAAACCAATCAAATTTATTTACAAACTTTATTTAGAAAAGATTTTGCCTTAAGTCTTGGGCTAGAACACAAACGTTTAGAAATATCATCAGAAACTTTTAGCTTAGATTCGTCAACAGATGAGTTTATTTTTGAAAGAACAGACTACGTGAGTGCTTTTGGAAACTTAAAATTAGATACTTACGATAACAAATACTTCCCCAAAAGAGGTGTTTATTTTAACGGAGATATTCAAACATATTTTTATGCTTCAAGTTTTAATAAAGATTTTAAAAATTTCTCAATGGCAAAGGCAGATTTGGGTTATGCTTTTAGTTTTTCAGATAAATTGGCCTTTAATCTACAAACAAGTGGAGGTTTTAAAATAGGCGATAATTCAACAAATACCATGGATTTTGCTTTAGGTGGTTATGGAAATAATTTGATAAACAATTTTATTCCATTTTTAGGATACGATTTTATTTCTCTTGTTGGGAATAGTTTTGTTAAAGCATCTTTAAGTGCTGATTATGAAATTTTCAAAAAAAACCACATTACTTTAGAAGGAAACTGGGCTAATATTGACGATAATATTTTTGAAAACGGAGAATGGCTTACATTGCCAGATTACAGAGGCTATGCATTAGGTTATGCCATTGATACATTTATTGGGCCAATACAAGTAAAATATAGCTATTCACCAGAACAAAAAGCAAGCATTTGGTTTTTTAATGTTGGTTTTTGGTTCTAACAAATAAAATATAATCATTTAAAATAGTGTTAGGCTAAAAACTGGTAATAATATACTTTTGTTGTTGCAAAAAGTTTTAATTCTTAGAATGAAACAGACAAACTTAAACTTTAAATATACAGAATTATGTCTGTTAAAGATGTTTCATAGAACCACAGAAAAGCAAATATTATAGACACATGAAAGTATCTAGAAGAATAAATGAATTTAGGATGCGCTTAATGCATCAGTTAACAAAAAACATTGGAAAATCTCATTTAGAAACTAACTTAAATTTGGGTGAAATATCTGAAATCAAAAGAATATTAATTTCAAGACCTAATCACAGACTAGGTAACCAGTTGTTATTAACACCACTTGTGCAAGAAGTAATAGAAACTTTTCCGGGTTGTAAAATAGACTTATTTGTAAAAGGAGGCGTTGCACATGCAGTTTTTGAAAATTATGAAAATGTACAGAACATTATTCAGCTTCCTCGAGAACCTTTTAAAAATTTAATTAAATATATTTTTTGCTGGTTCAAGTTAAAAAAGCATGAGTATGATTTAGTAATTAATGGTGACCAAAAATCATCATCCGGAAGATTATCAACACAGTTTGCAAAGGCCAAATATAAAATGTTCGGAGAATCTATAGATGAGATTAAAGAAAAGTATGTGGATTATGATCATATATCAAAATACCCCATTTATAATTTAAGGTATTATTTAACAAGAATAGGATTTCCAGAAAACAATAGGCTAATTCCGACTTTAAATATCAAATTAAGTAAAGCTGAAAAAGACAAAGGAAATACAATTTTAAAAAATATAGTAAATAATGATAAGCCTACAATTTGTATCTATACCAATGCAACAGGCAATAAAATTTATGATGAAGACTGGTGGGCAATTTTATACGAACGATTAAAATCTGATTTTCCCAATCATAATATTATTGAATTATTGCCAATAGAAAATATTTCAAAAATTAATTTTAAGGCACCTACTCTTTATAGTAAAGATGTTAGGGAAATGTGTGCGCTTTTGGCTAATACAAGCATTTTTATTGCGCCAGACAATGGTGTGATGCATTTGGCAAGTGCCGCTCAAATTCCTGTTGTAGGTTTTTTTAAAGTAACCAAGATTGAAAAATATCAGCCTTATGGCAATGGCAGTATTGCTTACAATACCAATGAATCTTCAATTGAAGATTGGTTAAAAGGAATCAGTAATATACTTAGTTAGCAAATTTTTACGATATTTGTTAACATATGAACCTTTTTTGGCAAGATTTAATACAATTTCTACACTATCTCATCAAGAGAAATCCTGAATGAGAAGGCTTTTATCATAATTTTACGTATCTTTTTAAGGTTTAAGGACTTACATTTTAAACTTTAATTTCTAATCTTAAAATTTAAAAGAAATGCCATTTTATCACAAACTAGGAAACATTCCTCCAAAACGACATACTCAATTCAGAAAGTCTGATGGTAGTTTATATTATGAACAACTATTTGGAACCATAGGTTTTGATGGTATGTCAACAAACAGTTATCATGAGCAACGTCCAACTCAGGTTAAAGAAATTAAGAGACAATACAATGTTGCACCAAAAATAGCTAAAGCAAATCATATTCAATCTTACAGGTTTCTTGGGTTTCAGGTTAAACCAGAAAATGATTATTTAGAAAGTCGGAAAACGGTTTTAACTAACAGCGATTGCTCTATAATCTTGGCCGCACCAAAACAATCTACAAAGGATTATTTTTATAAAAACACCGATGCAGATGAATTAATTTTTATACATAAAGGAACAGGTAAGTTAAGAACCCATTTAGGAAATCTCGATTTTAAATATGG
>DJWL01000193.1 GCA_002441545.1 Flavobacteriaceae bacterium UBA6231
GGCGCGCACTCTGGTCTTGGTGGTAAATCCCCAGAATCTCCCTTTCCTGGGTAGCAAAACCCCATAGGAATCAAGGCTATTTTGGTCTCATCATAAAACAGTTCTTCTGTTACTCCCAACCATGTTCTTAATTGTCTGCCACTTGGGTCATTCCATGGAATACCTGTTTTATGCACACTCGTTCCGGGAGCTTGACCCACAATAACTATTTTACTGTTTGAATGTGCCGACACAATAGGTCTTGGTCCCAATGGTAAATGCTTTTCACAAATAGTGCATTGTCTTATGTTGCGTAATAAATCTTTCATTGTTTTTTACCACCAACAACAACAACTATTTCTCCTTTAGGTGGTTTGTTGGTATAATAATCTAAAACTTCTTTGGCGGTTCCTCGTATGGTTTCTTCATATAACTTGGTAAGTTCGCGAGAAACAGATACTTGTCTGTCTTCCCCAAAATACTCACAAAAATTAGCTAAAGTCTTTAAAAGTTTATGTGGACTTTCGTAAAAAATAATAGTTCTGGTTTCTTCAGCTAATAATAATAATCGTGTTTGTCTGCCTTTTTTAACTGGTAAAAATCCTTCAAAAACAAACTTGTCATTTGGCAAGCCAGAGTTTACCAATGCTGGCACAAAAGCGGTAGCTCCTGGCAAACAATCTACTTCAATGTTATTCTCAATACAAGCACGGGTTAATAAAAACCCGGGATCTGAAATAGCTGGTGTTCCAGCATCACTAATTAATGCAACGTTAGTTCCACTTTTTAATTTTTGAATGAGATTTTCAACTGTTTTGTGCTCATTATGCATATGGTGAGATTGCATATGCGTTGTAATTTCAAAATGTTTTAATAATTTTCCAGAGGTACGAGTGTCTTCTGCAAGAATTAAATCAACTTCTTTTAAAACATCAACAGCCCTAAAGGTCATGTCTTTTAAGTTTCCAATAGGTGTTGGTACAATATAGAGTTTACCCATTAATTGAATTTAGCTTCTATAATTTCCATAAAACGCTCCTCATAAACTTCTTTACCTATCCAGTTGTTATAATCTGGTTTTACAATGCTTTGAATGAGTTTACTGGCTTCAATAAAACTACCTGAAGTATTAATTTGAGACAGCACTCTTTCATAATCTTCTGCTTTTCCTTCAAATAAATGTTTTATAAATGCTAATTTATCATTCAAACCAATGTTCAGGTTTTTTGCTTTAAATCGATCGTTTAAAGATTTTTTGTCTTCAGAAAATCCGTTTTGCGTCTTTGAAACTGGTTCAAAAACTGGCATATTTTTAAAATCGGCTGTAATATGTTCAAAATCATTTTTCTGAAATTGTTTTTCTGAAATTGGCGTTTCAAAATCATCATCATCAGTTTCTAGAGGCATGTGTTTTACCATATCTTTAATGGTTTTCATACCTGGTTCCATAATATCATCTTCTTCAACTTCATCAAGATTTATATATATTTTATCTTCAACCTCAATGGTATCACTTATGGTATTATTAAATGCACTGTCAAGCATTCCGAAGAAAGATGAGTTACTTCCAATAGATGGGCTCTCATCATTAATGTTTTCTTCTGCAAATTTTAATACAGATAGTTTTTCGTAAAGAGCCTGTGCTTCTAAATGCATTTTTATAACATCTTCCTTCCCTTTTAATTTAAGAATTCTGTGTGCTATACTCATCAATTCAGATTCTAGCTTCTTCTTCATTATTTTAATTTTTTAGATTTCTATTATTCGGGCTTTTATTTTTAATAAATTTACGCCACCTTTATGCAAACGATAAGTTAGTTTGTTTTAGTGTTAAAATTACAAAATGTTTCTTGAAAATACCGTAAATCATAAAGAACAATTTGGGTGGATTGAAGTTATCTGTGGCTCTATGTTTTCTGGAAAAACAGAAGAATTAATCAGAAGGCTTAAACGCGCG
The DNA here is from genome assembly GCA_002441545.1 of Flavobacteriaceae bacterium UBA6231. Classification (GTDB taxonomy): domain Bacteria; phylum Bacteroidota; class Bacteroidia; order Flavobacteriales; family Flavobacteriaceae; genus Yeosuana. The sequence goes on from DJWL01000193.1 coordinate 1,937, forward strand.
CAGTTTGCTAGGCAAAAAGTTGAAATTTTTAAGCCTACTATAGATGTGCGTTATGATGAAACTAAAGTGGTTTCTCATGATGCCAATGAAATACGTTCTACACCAGTCCCTGCAGCGGCCAATATTCCTATTTTGGCCGATGGTTGTGACGTTGTTGGCATTGATGAAGCTCAATTTTTTGATGATGAAATTATACGCGTTTGTAATGATTTAGCAAATAAAGGAATTCGTGTTATTGTTGCTGGTTTGGATATGGATTTTAAAGGAAATCCGTTTGGGCCAATGCCTAGTTTAATGGCTACTGCCGAGTATGTAACCAAAGTACATGCCGTTTGTACAAGAACAGGAAATTTAGCGCAATACAGTTATAGAAAATCTAAAAATGACAACCTAGTTCTTTTAGGTGAAGTTGAAGAATATGAGCCTTTGAGCAGAGGTGCTTTTTATAAAGCCATGATGCGTGATAAAGTTAGGAACATGAAGGTTAATGATGCCGAAGAAGTGCCTTCTAAACCAAAAAATACGGATGCCTAAAGCACACGAAACCATTCTGGAAATTGATTTAAAAGCTCTTAAACATAATTTTGAGTATTTAAAATCAAAAACAAAACAAGGCACTAAAATTTTAGGTGTGGTTAAAGCATTTGCTTATGGTAACGATGCTAATGAAATTGCCTGTTATTTACAAGATTTAAACATTGATTATTTTGCAGTTGCCTATGTACAAGAAGGGATTTCATTAAGAAATGCCGGTGTTTCAAAACCGATTTTGGTGCTACATCCACAAGCTGTAAATTTCAAACTTTTAATAAAACATTGCCTTGAACCAAGCTTATACAATGGAAAAATTTTAAATGATTTTATTAAAATAGCTGAAGAAGAAACCCAGACTAATTATCCTGTTCATATAAAGTTTAATACAGGTTTAAACCGGCTAGGTTTTAATGAAAATGATATTGATAATTTGGCGATTAAACTCAAACAAACTTCGTCAATAAAAGTAACATCTATCTTTTCGCATTTAGCCGCTAGTGAAGATTTAAATGAAAAAGACTTTACATTAAACCAAATACAGTTATTTAAAAATATTTCAGAAAACATCATTCCAAAATTAGGGTATAAACCTATGCTTCATTTGTGCAATACTTCAGGAATATTAAACTATCCAGAAGCCCATTTTGATATGGTCCGCTCAGGTATTGGATTATATGGTTTTGGAAATTCAGAAAAAGAAAACAAACACTTTAAACCTATAGGAGCCTTAAAAACTATTATCTCACAAATACATACTATTGAAAAAGGTAATTCCGTTGGCTACAACAGGGCTTTTAAAAGTGACAAACAAATAAAAACAGCAACATTACCAATTGGTCATGCAGATGGTATTGGCAGACCATATGGCAAAGGCAAAGGATTTGTACACATAAATGGTCAAAAAGCACCAATTATAGGAAATGTTTGTATGGATATGATCATGGTTAATGTATCTAACATTGACTGTAAAGAAGGAGATGAAGTAATTGTTTTTGACCAAAAATATACAGCCGAAGAGTTAGCTGAAACCGCTAGCACTATTTCCTACGAACTCATAACTGGTATTTCACAACGTGTTAAACGCGTCTTTTTAAAATAATTTAACGATACGGCTTAACATTTAACTATTTTAACTATTTTAGATTTTCACTAACTAAAATTTATTATTATGTTAAAAGAGTTTAAGGATTTTGCAATGAAAGGCAACCTTGTTGACATTGCAGTTGCATTCGTTATGGGTGCCGCATTTAATAAAATTGTAGCATCTTTTACTGGTGGAATTGTATCTCCTTTAGTAGGATTAATTTTTAAATCCGACTTTAAAGGGTTAAAATGGATAATTTCTGAAGGTGTTGCTGATGAAGCAGGAAACGTAACTGGAGAAGTGGCTATTTTGTACGGTGACTTTATTACCAATCTTATCGACTTTATAATTGTAGCTTTTGTAATGTTTATGCTGATAAAAGGCATTAGTAAAATGAAAAAGAAAGAAGAAGCTGCCGCGCCTGCGCCTCCAGCAGGTCCAACACAAGAAGATTTACTTACCGAAATAAGAGATTTACTTAAAAAATAACTATTTGTTAAATATATAACATTGTGTTATTTGTTGTTAAAAAGCTTTCGTTTTTAAAAAATGGAGGCTTTTTTTAATCTTTAAAATGGAATTAATACCTAATTTTGCCTACCGAATTATTAAAAACAAATATACATGAAAGTAGCTGTTGTTGGCGCCACAGGTATGGTTGGCGAAGTGATGCTTAAAGTTCTTGCCGAACGAAATTTTCCTATTACTGAATTATTATTGGTGGCTTCTGAACGCTCTGTAGGCAAAAAGTTAATGTTTAAAAACAAAGAATATACGGTTATTGGATTAGCTGATGCTGTTTCTGCTAAACCTCAAATAGCTATTTTTTCAGCAGGAGGAGATACTTCTTTAGAGTGGGCACCTAAATTTGCTAAGGTAGGAACAACTGTTGTTGATAATTCGTCTGCATGGAGAATGGACCCAACTAAAAAATTAGTGGTTCCTGAAATTAATGCGCATGAGTTAACTAAAGACGATAAAATTATTGCTAACCCAAACTGTTCTACTATTCAAATGGTGTTGGCACTATCTCAACTTCATAAAAAATATAAAATGAAACGCGTTGTGGTTTCAACCTATCAATCAGTTTCTGGTACAGGCATAAAAGCAGTAAGACAATTGGAAAATGAAATCGCTGGTATCCAAGGAGATATGGCATATCCTTACCCAATTAGCAGAAATGTATTACCACACTGTGATGTGTTTTTAGAAAATGGCTATACAAAAGAAGAAATGAAATTAGCCAAAGAGCCACAAAAAATATTTAATGACAAAACATTTTCGGTAACAGCCACAGCTGTTCGTGTTCCAACAGCTGGTGGACATTCAGAATCTGTTAACGTTCAATTTGAAAATGATTTTGATTTAGCAGATGTTAGACAAATAATAAGCGAAACTCCAGGTGTTGTTTTACAAGATAATCCTGCTATAAATTCTTATCCAATGCCAATTTTAGCACATGATAAGGATGAGGTTTTTGTAGGAAGACTTAGAAGAGATGAATCTCAACCTAATACATTAAACATGTGGATTGTTGCTGATAATTTAAGAAAAGGTGCAGCAACAAACGCTATTCAAATTGGTGAATACTTAGTGGAAAACAATTTAATTTAGTTCTTTACTAAACGGCATTATTAAGCTTCTGTATATAGTACAGAAGCTTTTTTTATTATATTTATTTTTAAATTCAAACATTGAGTCAATGATTCCAAAAATAATTCATTTTTGTTGGTTAAGTGACGAAGAGTACCCTATCATTACTAAAAAATGTATTGAATCTTGGAAAAGTAACTTAACAGGTTATGAATTTATTTTATGGGATACCAAGAAGTTTAATATAGATTCAACTCTTTGGACAAAAGAGGCTTTTGAAAACAAAAAATACGCATTTGTTTCAGATTATATAAGATTATATGCCATATATAATTATGGAGGTATTTATTTGGATACTGATGCTGAGGTTTTAAAGAATTTTGATGACCTCCTTAAATTACCTTATTTTATTGGCACCCAATGGAATGATCTTATTGAATCTGCTATCTTTGGTGCTGAAAAACAATCTGATTGGGTTCTAGATTGTTTAAATTATTACGACAATCGCTCTTTTATAAATACGGATGGTAGTTTGGATATGATTGTTTTACCCATAATAATGCAATCTCAGATTGAGAAAAACAAAAAGATAATAAAACTAAAATCAAATCAAGTACATAATATTTACAAACTGGTTGAAGACAAAAGTTTGTTTTATTTATATCCTAATGAATATTTTAGTCCTAAAAACTATCTAACAGGTAAAACATTTAAATCAAAAAAAACATATACAATCCATCATTATAATAATTCATGGAAGTCATTTCAATCTATTCAAAAATTAAAATTAATAAGACTTCTTGGTCCAAATAAAGCTGAAAAAATTATTAGTATATTCAAAATAAGAAAACTAATTGCACTATTGAAAAAACTATAGCAGAACTTTATTCAGAAATAATATTTAATTTATAATAATCCTAGTTGAAAGAGTTTTTTATAAATCCTTCTTCATATTAAACATAATTAAACTTTTACTTTAAAAGAAAAGCTTTTTTTTTTGATTATTTTTGAATAAATCATCAATCATGAAAAAAAATTCAATTACATCTTTGCAATTATTTTACTAATAGCTTGTAAAAACGAACCCTCAGAAAAAAAAGTAATAGCTGTGAATTATCCTGAAACTAAAACCGTTGACACTGTTAACACGTATTTTGGTGTTGAAGTTAAAGATCCCTATCGTTGGTTAGAAGACGACAGAAGTCAAGAAACAGAAGCTTGGGTAAAGTCTCAAAACAAAACAACTTTTAACTATTTTGGCCAAATTCCTTTTAGAAACGAACTTAAAGAACGTCTTACAAGTTTGTGGAATTACGAAAAAATCAGTGCACCTTTTAAAGAAGGAAACTATACCTATTTTTCAAAAAATGACGGATTACAAAATCAGGATGTTTACTACAGAAAGTCAAACAATGGAAATGACGAGATTTTTTTAGACCCTAATACATTTTCAAAAGATGGAACCATTTCACTTGGAGATTTAAGTTTTTCAAAAGACGGGAGTATTTTGGCTTATTCAATTTCTGAAGGTGGAAGCGATTGGCGCAAAGCCATTATTATGAATGTTGAAACAAAAGAAATTGTAGAAGATACTTTAATCGACTTAAAATTTAGTCCTATTTCATGGTATAAAAATGAAGGTTTTTACTACTCAAGTTACGATAAACCAAAAGGAAGTGAATTGTCTGCAAAAACCGATCAACATAAAGTATATTATCATAAGTTAGGAACTTCTCAAAAAGAAGATACCTTAATTTTTGGAGGCAAACCAGAAGAAAAACATCGATACATTTATGGAACAGTAACTGAGGATGATAGATATTTAGTGTTAACTCCACGTATCTCCACATCAGGAAACAAACTATATATAAAAGATTTGACGGTGCCAAATAGTAAATTAATAACTATTTTAGATACTACTGATAGTGACACATTTGTTATTGAAAATGATGGCAGTAAATTATTTTTGGTAACCAATTTAAATGCTCCTAATAAGCGCATAGTAAGTGTGGATGCATCAAACCCAACTCCAGAAAATTGGGTTGATGTTATTCCAGAAACAGAGTTTGTTTTAAGCCCAACAACAGGTAGTGGATTTTTCTTCGCAAATTATATGGTCGATGCTATTTCAAAAGTAAAACAATACAACCATCAAGGTGAATTAATCAGAGATATTGAATTGCCAGGACTAGGAACAGCAAGTGGCTTTAGTGGTAAAAAAGAAGATGCTGTTTTATACTATTCTTTTACCAATTATTTCACGCCTGGAAGTATATACTCTCTAAACCCAAATAATGGAGAAACTGCTCCTTACTGGAAACCTAGTATTGACTTTAATAGTGATAATTATGAGAGTAAACAGGTGTTTTACGCTTCTAAAGACGGTACCAAAATACCTATGATGATTACCTATAAAAAAGGATTGGAGCTGATTGGGAAAAACCCAACTATTTTATATGGTTACGGTGGATTCAATATTAGTTTAACTCCAATATTTAGCATTACCAATGCCGTTTGGATGGAACAAGGAGGTGTATTGGCAATCCCTAATTTACGTGGTGGCGGAGAATACGGAAGAGCATGGCATAATGCAGGTACTCAAATGAAAAAACAAAATGTCTTTGACGATTTTACTGCGGCTGGAGAATATTTAATTCAGAATAAATATACGTCCTATGATTATTTAGCTTTAAGAGGCGGTTCAAATGGAGGCTTATTAGTTGGAGCAACCATAACACAACGCCCAGATTTGGCTAAAGTTGCTTTACCTGCGGTGGGAGTTTTAGACATGCTTCGTTATCATACGTTTACTGCTGGTGCTGGTTGGGCTTACGACTATGGAACCTCTGAACAAAGTAAAGAGATGTTTGAATATCTTAAAGGTTATTCTCCAGTACATAACGTGAAAGAAGACGTTAACTATCCGGCTACTTTAATAACTACTGGCGACCATGACGACCGTGTGGTTCCTGCACACAGTTTTAAGTTTGCTGCTGAATTACAAAGCAAACAAACAGGTACAAATCCAACATTGATTAGAATTGAAACAAATGCAGGACATGGCGCTGGAACACCGGTAAGTAAAACCATAGATCAATATGCCGATATCTTTGGGTTTACACTTTATAATATGGGATTTGAAGTGCTACCAAGTAAAACAAACGAAAAAATTAAAGGATAATTAAATCCATTTAAAAATTTAAAAGGCTGTCTAAAAAGTAGATAATAACAGTCATTACGAACAACATGAAGTAATCTTTTATTGATTACTAATAACATAAAGATTGCTTCGTTCCTCGCAATGACATAAAAAATTACTTTTTGGACAGTCTCTTTTTATAGTATTTTTGCAGTATGCTACAAGTAAAAAACATTTCCTTTGGTTACAAAAATAAACTCGTTTTAAGCAACATTAGTTTTAATGTTAAAAAAGGCGAACATATTTCTATCATTGGGGAAAGTGGCTCTGGCAAAAGCACACTTTTGAAATTGCTTTACGGAACTTATGACTTATTGGAAGGGCATATTTTTTGGAATAATGAAAAAATTTTAGGTCCAAAATATAATCTAATAGTTGGCCCAGAGTTCATGAAATATGTATCTCAAGAATTTGACTTAATGCCATTTACTTCAGTATCAGAAAACATTGGTGCTTTTTTATCAAACTTTTTCCCAGAAGAAAAACAAGAACGAATTTTTGAGCTTTTAGATGTTGTTGAATTAAAACCACACGCTCAAACAAAAGTAAAAGAGCTAAGCGGTGGGCAAAAGCAACGTGTGGCTTTAGCTAGGGCCATTGCCAAACAACCAGAAATATTATTATTGGATGAACCATTTAGCCACATTGATAATTTTAAAAAACAATCTTTACGACGAAGTTTGTTTAAATATTTGAAGGATAAAAAAATTACTTGCATTGTTGCAACTCACGACAAAGATGATGTGCTATCTTACTCTGATAAAATGATAGTTTTAAATGACGCAAAAATAATAGCTAACAATTCGCCTAAAGAGCTATATAATCATCCTGAAAATAAACTTATTGCTTCCTTTTTTGGAGAATTTAACGAGATAGAAAATCATGGAATTGTCTATGCAAACCAATTAAAAATAGTTAAAAATTCTAGATTAAAAGCAGTTGTAAAACAATCATATTACAATGGTAATTGTTATTTAATTGAAGCAGAATTAAATGGGAAAAGCATTTTTATAGAGCATGATAAACACTTAAAAAAGAATAAAAAAATCTCAATTTCAATTACCAAGAATTAATTGTAAAATACAATTTTACAATACGTTTTCTATTTTGATTTTTTCATCCCTAAAAACAATTTCATCGCCAATACCTTTTGAAGTTAACAATTGACCTATTGGAGTATCTGTAGCTATAGCATAAAATTGTTTATCTTCAACAGTAATATTTCCTGCACTAATTGCAATAAAATAATTAGCTTTTGAAGTATAAACGACACTTCCTAAGCGAACAGTTTCAGAGCGTTTAGTAATATCAACTTTTTTTAAAACGTCTTTAATTTTTTGGATTTCGTTTAGTTGATTGCCAGCCTTTTCCATGTCAATTTGTAATATGGCTCGTCCTGTTTCGTGCTTATCTCCCGAAGAGTTTTTAGTTTCAGAATTTAATGCTTCCTGAATGTCGTTTATACTACCTTTTATGGTAAGTAATCTATTTTCTATAAAATCAAAACATTGATTGTATAGATGCTTCTTCACATCTAGGTTATTTGTCATTCTTTAGGTTGTAATTTAAAGGTCCAAAGAAATACATCTGACGAACAATCCAGTTTTTTCTTCCCTGTATATAATTTGTAGCTGGATTTGCTCTGTATTTTAAAGGATTTGGAAGAATAGCTGCAATAGCTGC
>DJWL01000056.1 GCA_002441545.1 Flavobacteriaceae bacterium UBA6231
TTGATGGCTTTAGTGGTTGATAGAATGGGTGACAAATCAACGTCAACAAAAATTTTAAAATCATTAAAAGAAAATAGTATCAATTCAGATGAATTAGGCATGTACTGGAAAGAAAATGCTAGTTCTTGGTATTGGTACCAAGCACCAATTGAGACACAAGCTTTATTAATTGAAGCCTTTTCTGAAATTGAAAACGACACAAAAACCATTGATAACTTAAAAATCTGGCTGCTTAAAAACAAGCAAACCAATCAATGGAAAACAACCAAGGCAACTACAGAAGCAGTTTATGCATTACTCCTTCAAGGAAACGATTGGTTAAGTGTGACCGACATGGTTGATGTAGTTATAGGTGGAGAAAAGATAGAATCTTCAAAATTAGAAAATGTAAACGTAGAAGCTGGAACTGGTTATTACAAAACTTCTTGGCTTTCTTCAGAAATTAAACCTGAAATGGCAGATGTTACTTTAACTAAAAAAGGTGATGGTATTGCTTGGGGAAGCTTGTATTGGCAATATTTTGAGGATTTAGACAAAATTACTTCAGCCGAAACACCTCTTAAATTGAAGAAAAAACTATTCCTTAAAAAGAATACGGATACTGGTGAGCAAATTTCAGAAATTACGAATAAAACGCATTTAAAAGTTGGTGATTTAGTTCGTGTTCGTATTGAATTACAAAGTGATAGAGCTATGGAGTTCATCCATATGAAAGATATGCGAGCTGCAGGATTAGAACCTGTAAATGTATTATCAGAATACAAATGGCAAGATGGATTGGGCTATTATGAAAGCACCAAAGATGCCTCGACCAATTTCTTCTTTGATTATTTACCAAAAGGCGTTTATGTATTTGAATACGATTTACGCGTAAATAATGCAGGAAATATGAGCAATGGCATCACAACCATTCAAAGTATGTACGCTCCAGAATTTAGCAGTCATAGTGAAGGAACCCGTATAACAATAAAATAAATGTGATTCTAGAATTATAAGTGACAAAAAAAAGAGGTTTCATGCTTTTGAAACCTCTTTTTTTATTTACTAGGAGGCATCGTTGGTCTCACTTCTATTTTGCTTGGCAGAGTTCTAGGATTCATTTTAATTAAATCGACTACCAACTTACCAATGTCTTCACTTTGAATTTTCCACACATCATTTTCATCTGGGATGTGGCCATTAAAATATGTAGCTACAGATCCCGGCATAATAGTACTCACCTTAATATTATATTTGCGTAAGTCAAGCATAACAGCTTGAGTAAATCCTGTAACACCAAACTTACTGGCATTATAGGCAGAAGCACTTGCAAAAAAGTTGGTTCCAGCCAAACTTGAAATCGTAATAAAATAACCTTCAGATTTCTTTAAAGCTTCAACACTGGCCTTGATAGAATAAAAAACACCTGAAAGATTAGTGTCTAAAGTTTCGTTCCATTGCTCAACAGTAATATCCTCGATATTAGCAAAATGACCTACACCAGCATTTGCAACAACAATATCTAATTGCCCAAAATGATCTAAAACAGATTGAACAGCTTTTTGTTGACTTTCAAAATTTCTTGCATCTGCTTCAACACCAATCGCTTGTGCACCTAATATTGAATTAGAATTAAGAGCATCGGCTGCCTTTTGTGCAGAAACTTTATTCCTACTTGTAACAGCTACATGAATACCTTCATTAAGTAGTGCTTGTGCAATTCCATAACCAATTCCTTTAGTTCCTCCTGTAATTAGAGCAACTTTATTTTTTAATAAATTCATTGTTTTTATCTTTTATATGTAAAATTACAAAATCAAAGTTCAATGAACCATTTTAAAATGTTATGATAATTATAAAGTTTGTACCGTTATTGCTTTGGTGGATATTGTGAAAATATCTTTTCAACTATAGCTGATAATTGGTCTTCTCTTACTTGTGGGGACGCATTAGGTGTATAACTAGATTCACTAACGGCTTGCCAAAAGAGTTGTTTTAAATCTTCATCAACAAAATCAACAGTAATTTGCCTACTTGCATTTGGCTGACCAATTGGCAAGCCAATTGAGATGCCTCCACCCATATTTCTTCCACCGCCACCTAAACCTACACCAACGGTGTTTCTTTGAGCTTCTTGAAACGTATTGCTTTTTATATCAATAAAAAAATCAGGAGTTTCAGAAAATATAATTCCTAAGGATTCTAATTTAGCGTCGAGTGATTCTAAAAACCGCTTAGTGTCCAGTTCACTTAAGCCTGTTTTCATATCACTATAATAATTGTAAGTTTTGTATTTGGAAAAATTAGTTCCTTTATCAAAATCATAACTCACACGAATTGGGGCACAAGATATAATACCGAGAGCTAAAATTATAATTAATACTTTTTTCATGGTTTTATTTTTAATTAAAGTTAATCAAAAATTATTCCACGTGTTTGGTTTTGTATGAAGATTTTATGTTAAAACATTAGCTATTAAGCATTTTCCAAAGCATATCTTTTAACTCTGTCAATCCTTGTTGAGCTACAGATGAAATAAATATGTAAGGTATTGGCAACTCATTATCAAGTTCTTTCTTGAGCTCTGCCTTTAACTCATCATCAAGCATATCACATTTTGAAATCGCTATAACACGTTCTTTATCAAGCATTTCTGGATTATACCTGCGTAACTCATCTAAAAGAATATCATATTGCTTTTTAATATCTTTGGCATCTGCTGGTATTAAAAATAATAGAATGGAATTACGTTCAATGTGACGTAAGAAGTAGTGCCCTAAGCCTTTTCCTTCAGCAGCACCTTCAATAATTCCAGGAATATCTGCCATAACAAATGTTTGAAAATCACGATATTCTACAATACCTAAATTAGGTTTAAGTGTTGTAAATTCGTAATCAGCAATTTTTGGTTTTGCAGAAGTAACTACAGAAAGCAAAGTAGATTTCCCTGCATTTGGAAACCCTACCAAACCAACATCGGCAAGCACTTTTAGCTCTAGCGTAATATGTCTTTCTTCTAATGGAAGTCCGGGTTGAGCATATCGAGGTGTTTGATTTGTTGAAGTTCTAAAATGCCAGTTACCAAGTCCTCCTTTTCCTCCTTTTGCTATAATTTTTTCTTCGTTATGATCAGTGATTTCAAAAATAATTTCATCACTTTCAGTATCACGAACAACAGTTCCTAAAGGAACATCTACGTAAACATCTTCACCATCAGCTCCAAAACTCCTGCTACTAGCACCATGTTCACCATGACCCGCTTTAATATGCTTTTTGAATTTTAAATGAAGAAGCGTCCATAAATTTGAATTACCACGAATAATAACATGACCACCACGACCACCATCACCACCATCTGGACCGCCTTTTTCAATAAATTTTTCTCTATGTAAATGTGCAGACCCTTTACCTCCATTCCCTGAAGTAACAAACATTTTTACATAATCAACAAAATTCCCTTCTGTCATAAAATCTGAGTTTAAATTTTTAAAGTTTAAAAGATAAAGTTTAAACTCTTTGAAGTATTATTATAGTTTATCAATTACATTACTTAAACGAGCAGTGATGTCTTTAATACTACCTACACCATCTACACCAAAATATTTATTCTGTGCAGAATAATAGTCTTTTAAAATAGCTGTTTTATTATAATATTCTTTAATTCTATTTCTAATAATTGATTCATTTCCATCATCTGGTCTGCCACTTGTTTTTCCTCTTTCCAACAAACGATTTACCAAAACATCATCCTCTACTTCTAAGGCAATCATAGCACTTATTTCAGAGTCTTTACTTTCCATTAATTTCCCTAAAGCGTCTGCTTGTGCATTGGTTCTTGGAAATCCATCAAAAATAAATCCGTTAGCGTCAGTGTTTTTTTCTACTTCAGCATTTAACATATCAATAGTTACTTGATCTGGAACCAATTCCCCTTTGTCCATATAAGACTTAGCTAACATGCCTAAAGCCGTTTCATTTTTTATGTTGAAACGAAATACATCACCTGTAGAAATATGTATAAGGTTATATTTTTCCTTTAAAAAATTAGCTTGGGTTCCTTTTCCTGCTCCTGGAGGACCAAATAGCACTAAATTTGTCATGTGTTGCGTTTCTTTTATTTGATAAACTTCTGGTAAATTTCTTCCTAATCCATCATAGTCTAATCCATAACCAACAATGAATTTATTATGAATTTCCATACCAATATAATGTAATTTATAGTCTTTTTTGTAGGCATCAGGCTTATAAAATAAGGTAGCTATTTTAAGTGATTTAACCTGTTCATTTTTAAAAATTCTATGAATTTCAGCCAGTGTATTACCAGTATCAATAATATCTTCCAAAATAACAACTGTTCTTCCTTTCAAATCTTGGGTCAAACCAATTAACCTCTGTATATCTTCAGTAGATTTTACACCTTCATAAGAGGCTAATTTTATAAAAGTAACTTCACAAGGCTTTGGATATTTTTTAACAAAATCGCTTACAAGCATAAATGAGCCATTTAAAACCCCAACAAACACAGGAATTTCATCACCTATATCTGTATGAATTTCGTTAGCTAAACGTTCTATTGCAAGCTCTATTTCTTGTGCAGAAATAAATGGCTTAAAATACTTATCGTGTAGTTTTATTTCCATTATTGTTTTTTTGAAAGCTGCAAAGTTAAGGAATTGAATGACTAATACCGATTTTTTGATTTAGGAATTAGGAAGTAATTTCATATTTAAGTGTATTTTTGCATATCCTTAATTTTTTTCATTAAAAAATAATACATGAATTATTTTTCTTCAAATTTTAAACTTGGTATTCTTGGTGGTGGGCAATTAGGCAAAATGATGCTTTATGATACAAGAAAATTTGATATCCATACCTGTGTTTTAGATGCCAGCAATGAAGCTCCTTGCAAAATAGCAAGTAATGAATTCTATCAAGGCGATTTAATGGATTATGATGCAGTTTACAACTTTGGAAAAAAGGTGGATGTACTTACTTTCGAAATTGAAAATGTAAATGTTGATGCTTTAGAAGACCTAGAGAAAGTAGGTGTAAAAGTATATCCAAGCTCAAAAACATTACGCATCATTCAAAACAAAGCAACGCAAAAGCTGTTTTATGTAGACCATAATTTACCAACCGCTCCTTTTTCACGTTTTGCATATACGTCTGAAATAAAAGAAGCCATAGAACATGGAAGTTTAAGCCTTCCGTTTGTTTGGAAAAGTGCGCAATTTGGATATGATGGTATGGGAGTAAAAATTATAAAATCTGTTCAAGATTTAGATGGTTTACCTAATGTTGAGTGTATTACCGAAACTTTAGTACCTTTTAAAAACGAATTGGCTGTGATTGTTGCGAGGAATGTCTCAGGTGAAACAAAAACATATCCGGTTGTTGAGATGGAATTTCATCCAGAAGCTAATCAAGTAGAATATGTTATATGTCCTGCCAGAATTCCGGAAGCTGTAGCTAAAAAAGCTGAGGAGATTGCATTAAAAGCAACTGCTGCTTTTAACCATGTGGGTCTTTTAGCTGTAGAAATGTTTCAAACAGAAAAAGATGAAATTTTAATAAATGAGATCGCTCCAAGACCTCATAATTCTGGTCACCAAACCATTGAAGCTAGTTACACATCGCAATTTGAACAACATATAAGAGCCATTTTAAACTTACCTTTGGGAAGAACCGATAGCAAAGTTGGTGGTGTTATGGTAAATCTTGTTGGAGCTGAAGGATATCATGGAGATGTTGTTTACCAAAACATAGAGGCTATTATGCATATGGATGGCGTTACACCTCACATTTATGGAAAAAAACAAACACGCCCTTTTAGAAAAATGGGACATGTTACCATTGTTCATCAAGATTTGGGCGAAGCGCGTAGAATAGCTGAGGAAGTAAAGAATACCATTAAAGTAATAAGTGAGTGATTGTCTCCCCGAGCGCAGTCGAGGGGTCTTTTGTATAGTTAAGTTTTTATATTTAGGTCTCGACTGCGCTCGACCTGACATAAAACAAAAAAATTATGAGTAAAGTAGGAGTTATCATGGGAAGCAAAAGCGATCTTCCTGTTATGCAAGAAGCCATAGACATTTTAAAAAGTTTTGACATTGATGTTGAAGTTGACATAGTTTCAGCTCATAGAACCCCAGAAAAATTATTCGATTATGGCAAATATGCTCATACTAAAGGGTTTTCTGTTATCATTGCTGGCGCTGGTGGAGCAGCACATTTACCAGGAATGATAGCTTCTTTATCTCCGCTTCCTGTTATTGGTGTTCCCATAAAAAGCAGTAATTCAATTGATGGTTGGGACTCTATACTTTCAATTCTTCAAATGCCAGGTGGCGTCCCAGTTGCAACCGTAGCGCTTAATGGAGCAAAAAATGCTGGCATTTTAGCAGCTCAAATAGTTGGCTCTAATGATTCTAGCGTATTAGAAAAAATTATTGCTTACAAAGAAGGACTAAAACAAATGGTTATTAAATCTGCTCAAGATTTAAAATAAAAAAACCCCGAATAAAATTCGAGGTTTCTTTGGCTATTAAAATAGATTAAATTTGAATTAGTCACTTTTCAAAAACAATATAGACAAATATAAATAAAAAATATAACTATGCACGCATAGTAGTTTTAATTTTCTAAAAATGATTAAAAATATATTAGTAGAGCCTTTCAAAACAGCATTTGACACTGCTCCTTTTTCAAAAATAAAGAATGAAGATTTTCTTCCAGCCTTTAAATTAGCAATACAAGAAGCTAAAGCAGAAATTGATGTTATTGTGAATAATTCTGAAGAACCTACATTTAAAAACACCATTGAAGCACTTGATTTTTCAGGAGAAAAGTTGGACAGAATTTCAAGTATATTTTTTAATCTCAATTCTGCAGAAACCAATGATGCTATTCAAAAAATTGCACAAGAAGTTTCTCCTCTTTTATCTGAATTCAGTAATGATATTGCTTTAAATGAGGATTTATTTAAACGTGTAAAAGTTGTTTATGACAAAAAAGATTCCCTAAACTTAACAATAGAGCAAACCACATTACTTGATAAAAAATATAAAAGTTTTTCAAGAAACGGTGCTAATTTACCAGAAGATAAAAAACTAATACTTAGAGATATTGACAAAAAATTAAGCCAGCTTAAACTAAAATTTGGAGAAAATATTTTAGCCGAAACCAATAAGTACGAAATGCTTATTACAAACGAAAATGATTTATCAGGTTTACCAGAAGGCGCCATTGAAGCCACTAAACAATTAGCAGAATCTAAAGATAAAAACGGCTGGCTAATTACACTTGATTACCCTAGTTACATTCCTTTTGTAACCTATGCTAACAATAGAGAACTACGCAAAAAACTGGTTATAGCGTCTGGACAAAAATCATTTCATAATGATGAATTAGACAATCAAGAAAATGTATTAAACATTGCTAAACTCCGTTTTGAAAGAGCTCAACTTTTAGGATATAAAACTCATGCACACTTTGTGTTAGAAGAACGAATGGCTAAAACTCCAGAAAATGTTACTTTCTTTTTAAATGAATTATTAGAAAAAGCAAAACCAGCAGCAAAACAAGAATTTGATGAATTAGAAGCGTTTGCAAAAGAATTGGATAATATAGATCATTTAGAAAAATGGGATGGTGCTTATTATGCTGAAAAACTGAAACAAAAATTATTTGATTTAGATGACGAAAAATTAAAGCCTTATTTCAAATTAGAAAATGTTATTAATGGTGTTTTTGAGGTTTCACAAAAGCTATACGGCTTAAATTTTGAAGAAATCAATATGATTGACAAATACCATGAAGATGTTTTAACTTATAAAGTCACTAACGATGAAGGCGATTTAATTTCCCTTTTTTATGCAGATTTTTTTCCAAGACCAGGAAAACGTAATGGTGCGTGGATGACATCTTTTAAGCCTCAAAGCATTAAAAATGGTACAAATGAACGACCTCATATATCAATAGTTTGCAATTTTACCAAACCCACAAAAAGCAAACCTTCCTTATTAACCTTTAATGAAGTAACTACATTATTCCATGAATTTGGTCATGCGCTACACGGCATGTTGGCTAATACAACTTACCCAAGTTTGTCTGGAACCAGCGTGTTTTGGGATTTTGTAGAATTACCAAGTCAAGTATTAGAAAACTGGTGTTATGAAAAAGAAGCTTTAGAATTGTTTGCTAAACATTATGAAACTGGAGAAGTCATTCCTATGGATTTAGTCGAAAAAATAAAAAATTCTTCAACGTTTCATGAAGGCATGCAAACCTTACGTCAATTAAGTTTTGGTTTATTGGATATGAGTTGGCACGGACAAGACCCAACACTCATTACCAACGTAAAAAATCATGAAACTCTAGCTTTTGAAAGCACTAAGCTATATCCAGATGTATTAGAAAACTGCATGAGTACATCCTTTTCACATATTTTTCAAGGTGGATATTCATCAGGATACTACAGTTATAAATGGGCTGAAGTATTGGATGCTGATGCTTTTGAATATTTTAAAGAAAAAGGCATTTTTAATAAAGAAGTAGCAAACAAGTTTAAAAATAATGTGCTTTCTCAAGGAGGCACTGAAGACCCTATGATACTTTACAAACGTTTTAGAGGGCAAGAGCCTAAACCTGAAGCGCTATTAAAAAGAGCAGGGTTATTAAAATAATTCATTAATATTAGCACTTTATTTTAACAAGTTTGAGCATATTGGTTTTCAATTATTAATATGTTATTTTTATAAAAAATTATTCATGACTAATCACCAACTAAATCCTAATAAGTGGATTGACTTATATGCCGATTACTTATTTAACTACACTATTTCTCGTGTTAATAATAGAGACATAGCTCAGGATTTGGTACAAGATACTTTTTTAGCGGCTTTAAAATCAATGAAAAACTTTAAAGGAGAAGCCAATGAACGCACTTGGCTTATCTCTATTTTAAAACGAAAAATCATTGATTATTACAGAAAAATAAATTCAAATAAAGGTAAAGCTGAAGTAAGAATTACATCAAACAACGATTCTGAAACTGATGGAGATTGGTTAGAAGAACGCGTGGCTGATCCTTTTGACAAAACTGCTGAAGACACCATGCAAAACACTGAATTGGGCGAAGCTATTTTTAAGTGTTTAGCAAAACTACCTGAAAAGCAAGCAGAAATTTTTAGAATGAAAACCATTGAAGGTCTTGAAACTGAAGATATTTGTAAAGAATTAAACATCACTGCGTCTAACCTTTGGGTTATTATCCATAGAGCTAGAACAGCCATGGCATCATGTCTTAAAGAAAATTGGTTTTAATTATGAGTAAAAAACTTAATATAAAATTACCTTGCAGTGAAGCAAATCATGTTTGCGACAAATCACAATACAAAGAATCGTCTATTTGGGAAAAAGTTAAACTCAACATCCACCTATTATACTGTAAAGCTTGTAGAGAATATAGCAAACAAAACTCCAAATTATCATTCATTATCACAAAATCAAAGGTGACTTGCATGGATAAAAAAAATAAGGAATGTTTGAAAAATGAGTTTGAAAAAGCCTTAAAAGAAAATAAGCTTAAGTAAAAATTAATACTAAAAACAACCATAAAACAGGCAGTGCTTCTACCCAAAATGCACAATAATACTTTCCTTGTTTTTCTTTTGAAAAAATTATAAATAATAGTGTAATAAAAGTAAATATCAGCAATATTAATAGCTGATTTAAGAAAACTTCATTTTTAAAAAACTCTAAAATAAAAAAAATAAAACCTAAAATAGTTCCCATTATTTTAGTGCCATTTACTCCTAATTTTTGAGGAATAGTAGCCAGTTTTATACTATCAAATTGCAAATCTCTTATCTCAAAAGGCAACATTAACATGATTACCAACAAGAAACGTTGAATGCTAATAATTACAACCTCTGTGCCAATAACATGATTATTATTTATTAAAGGAAGATAAACTGTTACGCCAGTCCAAACCAATGCTATTAAAAAAACTTTTAATCCACTTATGTTTCTTAAATTGTTGTTCTTATTTAAAAACCTTCTCCATGGTAAAAATGGGATGGCATATAAAAAGGTAATTATTCCAAAAAGAAAAATATAAAACAAAGTATTTCTTTCAATCTTTAATGCATAATAACACATTAACACAAAACAAATAAGAGAGAAAATCTGAATCCATTTCAACCAAACAGACAAACTAAGATGTTGAAATTTAGCAATTTCAAAAAACTTAACAAAATTATATCCTGTTATAGAAGCATAAAAAATGAAATACAAAATGCTTTCATCATAAGAAATCTTAAATTCTATTAGCGTTAACCATGAAAGAGAAAACACCGCCAATGCCACATGAATACTGCTATTTATATAAAAATTAAAAATATGTTTTAAAAACCGCATGATACAAAAATAACTAAAGTGTTAATAACGCCATTATTTCGTTAAAAACTTTAAGCCATACTCCTTAAAAAGGGGGATTAATTATGTAATTTTGCGCATCAATTTTCAACTAAATTATAAATGAATACAAACGCTTTTGCACTGCGTCATATTGGCCCTAGAGAAAACGACCAAAACCTAATGCTAAAAACTATAGGTGTTGATTCCTTAGATCAATTAATTTATGAAACTATTCCTGATGATATTCGTTTAAAAGAGCCATTAAATTTAGATGAGCCCATGACTGAGCATGAGTATTTGCTTCATATTCGTGAGTTATCAAAAAAAAATAAAGCTTACAAAACTTACATAGGATTAGGATATCACCCAACTATTTTACCAGCGGTTATTCAAAGAAATATTCTTGAAAATCCAGGTTGGTATACAGCTTACACTCCTTATCAGGCAGAAATTGCACAAGGTCGCCTTGAAGCATTATTAAATTTCCAAACAATGATTACCGATTTAACAGGTATGGAAATTGCCAACGCTTCGCTTCTTGACGAAAGTACAGCAGCTGCAGAAGCCATGAGTTTGTTATTTGCTGTTCGCGAGCGTGATCAAAAGAAAAATAATACTAACAAGTTTTTTGTTTCTGATTCTATATTACCTCAAACATTATCCTTACTGCAAACAAGATCTAATCCACTTGGTGTTGAGTTGGTAGTTGGCAATGAAAATACATTTAATTTTTCATCAGAATTTTTTGGTGCCATATTACAATATCCTGGTAAAGATGGGCAAATAACTGATTTAAAATCATTTATAAGCAAAGCCAATGAGACTCAAATTAAAGTAGCAGTTGCTGCAGATATTTTAAGTTTAGTAAAACTAGAAGCCCCAGGGAAATTTGGAGCCGATGTGGTTTTAGGCACTACACAACGTTTTGGTATTCCTATGGGTTATGGCGGGCCTCATGCTGCCTTTTTTGCAACTAAAGAAGCCTACAAGCGTGACTTACCAGGAAGAATTATAGGTGTTACCAAAGATGCAAGTGGTAATAGAGCTTTACGTATGGCTTTACAAACACGTGAGCAACATATTAAACGTGATAAAGCAACATCGAACATTTGTACAGCCCAAGTGTTATTAGCTGTTATGGCTAGCATGTACGCTGTTTATCATGGTCCAAAAGGATTAAAATTCATAGCTAATAAAATTCATAATACAGCATCAACTCTTTCTGATGTTTTAACGAAATTAGGTTTTAACCAAGTTAACACATCTTATTTTGATACCATTCAAATAAAGACTGATGCTAAAAAAATTAAGAAAATTGCAAAGGATAAAAAAGTAAATTTCTTTTATCCAGACAGTGAAACCGTAACTATTTCAATCAATGAAGCTACTTCTGTAAGAGATATAAATTATATTATAACCGTTTTTGCTGAAGCTGCTAATAAAGAAACTATTGTTATTTCTTCTATTTCAGAATCAAACAACATTTCTGAAAAGTCACAAAGAACTACAGATTTCTTAACTCTTGATGTATTTAACAAGCACCATTCTGAAACCGAATTGATGCGTTATATAAAATCACTTGAGCGCAAAGATTTATCATTAAATCACTCTATGATTTCTTTAGGTTCTTGTACCATGAAATTAAATGCCGCTTCAGAAATGCTACCATTAAGTTGGTTTAAATGGGGAAATATTCATCCATTTGCACCACTTAAACAAGCTAAAGGATATTTAACAGTATTAAAAGAATTAGAAAACCAATTAACAGAAATCACAGGTTTTGCAGCTACCTCTTTACAACCAAACTCTGGTGCACAAGGAGAATATGCAGGTTTAATGGTAATTAAAGCTTATCATGAATCACGTGGTGATTATCACAGAAATGTCTGCTTAATTCCATCATCTGCTCATGGTACCAATCCTGCAAGTGCAGTTATGGCGGGTATGAAAGTGGTCGTTACAAAATCAACAACTGAAGGAAATATTGATGTTGATGATTTACGTGAAAAAGCTGAATTATATAAAGATAATTTATCTTGTTTAATGGTAACATATCCATCAACGCATGGTGTTTATGAGTCTGCCATAAAAGAAATTACAAAAATCGTTCATGACAATGGTGGGCAAGTTTATATGGACGGAGCCAATATGAATGCACAAGTAGGATTAACAAATCCTGGAAGTATTGGTGCTGATGTTTGTCACTTAAATTTACATAAAACCTTTGCTATTCCTCATGGTGGTGGTGGTCCTGGTGTAGGTCCTATTTGTGTTGCAAAACAACTTGTGCCTTTTTTACCAGGAAACCCATTAGTTAAAACTGGTGGTGATAAAGCCATTACTGCTATATCAGCAGCTCCTTTTGGTTCGGCTTTGGTATGCTTGATTTCTTATGGCTACATTAAGATGTTAGGAGAAGAAGGATTAACACAATCGACAAAAATGGCCATCTTAAATGCCAACTATATTAAACATCGATTACAAGGAAGTTTTGATACATTATATTCTGGAGAGTGCGGAAGAGCTGCACATGAAATGATTGTAGACTGTAGAGCTTTTAAAGCAAATGGTATTGAGGTTACTGATATTGCAAAACGTTTAATGGATTATGGTTTTCATGCACCAACTGTTTCTTTCCCTGTTGCTGGAACTTTGATGATTGAACCAACAGAAAGTGAAAGCAAACAAGAAATTGACCGATTTTGTGATGCTATGATTTCTATCAAAAAAGAAATAGACCAGGCTTCAAAGGATGATGAACATAACGTTTTAAAAAATGCTCCTCATACATTGGAAATGATTACGTCAACAAATTGGGTTTATCCATACTCTCGAGAAGCAGCAGCTTTCCCGTTAGACTATGTAAAAGATAATAAGTTTTGGCCTACTGTGAGACGTGTTGATGATGCTTATGGAGACAGAAATTTAATATGTACTTGCGCTCCAATTGAAGCCTATATAGAGGCATAAATAAGCTGTTGAACATCGTAAAAATTATCATATTATTTTTTGCCTTTAATTTATAGTAACTACTTTAGTTACCAACTAAATTAAAGGCATAATTTTTATTTATGAATATTAAAATTACGGGTACTGGAAGCTATATTCCTGATACTATTGAGAAAAACGAAAATTTCATTCAACATACATTTTTAAACACAGATGGCTCACCAATTAACAGTGAAAACACTGTAATAATTGAAAAATTTAAAGCCATTACTGGTATTGCAGAGCGCAGATATGCAAAAGACCATTTAAATTCTTCTGATTTAGGTTTTTTTGCTGCTGAAAAGGCTATAATAGATGCCAATATTGACCGAGAAGAACTAGACTATATTATTGTAGCTCATAATTTTGGTGATGTAAAACACAATACTATCCAAAGTGATCTTTTACCTTGTTTGGCTTCAAGAATTAAACACAGTTTGCGAATAAAAAACCCAAAATGTGTAGCTTTTGATATCTTGTTTGGTTGTCCAGGTTGGATTCAAGGCGTTATTCAAGCAGAAGCATTTATTAAATCTGGAATGGCTAAAAAATGTTTAGTGATAGGAAATGAAACCTTGTCAAGAGTTGTTGATGACTATGATAGAGATTCCATGATATATTCTGATGGTGCTGGTGCTACAATAATTGAAGCTACTGATGAAGATGGAGGAATTTTAGCTCATGAAACTGCAAGTTTTACTTATGATGAAGCTTATTATTTGTTTTTTGGAAATTCAAATAATCAAGAATTGTGCAGAGATACCAGATATATTAAAATGGATGGTCGAAAAATCTACGAATTTGCTTTAACCAATGTGCCTAACGCCATGAAAACATGTCTTGAAAAAAGTGGTGTTGATATAAAAGATGTTAAAAAAATACTCATCCATCAGGCTAATGAAAAAATGGATGAAGCCATTGTAAAGCGTTTTTACAAACTCTATAAAGCGGATATGCCTGAAGGCATTATGCCAATGAGTATTCAAAATCTGGGAAATAGTTCGGTAGCTACTGTTCCAACATTATTTGATTTAATTAAAAACAATGAATTAGAAAATCATAGTTTTTCTAAAGGCGATGTTATTATATTTGCTAGCGTAGGTGCAGGCATGCACATTAACGCCATAGTTTATAAATATTAATACTTCCTGCGTTTGCAGAAAACAAAAAATGTACGAGAAAAGTTATCCTAATAAACGCTTCAAACATACTATTGAGTTTTTAAAAAATCATATTCCTAATACCAATTCCATTTTAGATTTAGGTGTTGAAAATCCTTTTTCTGAAATCATGAAATCTGAAGGTTATATGGTTGAAAACACCAAAGGTGAAGATTTAGATATAGACACTAAAGCCATTTCAAATTCTCAAGTACAAGTCGTTACTGCTTTTGAAATTTTTGAACATTTATTATCTCCTTTTACAGTTTTAAAATCTATTAAAGCAAACAAATTAGTTGCTAGTGTTCCTCTCAGACTTTGGTTTTCTCCTGCTTATAGAAGCAAAACCGATATGCGAGACAGACACTATCATGAGTTTGAAGATTGGCAATTTGATTGGTTATTGGAAAAAGCTGGTTGGAAAATTATTGATAGACAGAAATGGACAAACCCAACCAAAAAAATTGGAATACGTCCTATTTTACGTTGGTTTACTCCTAGATATTACATAATATATGCTGAAAGAGTTTAACTTTGAATAATTAAATTTTCAATTTTGAATTTCTATATCATCATTCCTGCGCATAACGAACAAGATTCCATTGGACTTACTTTAGATTCTTTAGTTCATCAAACACTTCTTCCTAAAAAAGTTGTTGTTGTTAATGATAATTCAACAGATGAAACTCAAGATATTGTAGAAAGCTACTCTACAAAATATAATTACATTAATTTGATTAATTCAAAGTCTTCAAATGAGCATTTACCAGGTTCAAAAATCATTAATGCGTTTTATAAAGGTTTTGAAACTTTGGATGAAAATTATGATGTGATTTGTAAATTTGATGCCGATTTAATTTTTCCGAATAATTATTTAGAACAAATTGCAAATCATTTTAACTCAAATAACAAGCTGGGAATGGCCTCTGGCTTTTGTTATATTGAAAAAAATGGTAGCTGGATTCTAGAAAACTTAACACGTAAAGACCATATTAGAGGAGGTCTTAAAACTTACAGGAAAGATTGTTTTATTGAAATAGGAAAACTAAAACTATCTATGGGTTGGGATACGGTTGATGAATTACTTGCTAAATACTATAAGTGGGATATTTTAACTGATGATTCTTTACATGTTAAACATTTAAAACCTACAGGTATAAATTACAACAAGGCTTCAAAATATATGCAAGGCGAGGCTATGTACAAAATGCGATATGGCTTTGTAATTACATTCATTTCAGCATTAAAATTAGCTTACAAAAAGCAAAGTTTTTCTTTGTTTAAAGATTACATAGCGGGTTATTTTAAGGCTAAAAAGAATAAAATTGATTTTTTAGTTACCGAGGAAGAAGGTAAATTCATAAGGAATTTACGCTGGAAAGGCATGTTGGAAAAATTCAATTAAAACTCCAGTTTTTATAATTACTTGAGGCTTCAAGTTTGCTTACTATACTATCATCCAATTCTGGAAAAAAATCAATACCAGTAAGCTTTTCAACCTCATCTACAGATACAACAAATTTATATAGCGGATCTTCTGAATTTTGGTGGGGTATTAAAAATGCTATCATTTTAATATGCCCTTTGTTATTGTCTAAAATAATCTTATAAAACCGCTTGGGAACCGCCACCTGTTCTTCACCTATTGTTTGCAAACCCTTTTCTAAAACGCCTCCCGTTACAACAAAAATCCCATCATATTTGTTTGCCCAATAACGAACCTTTTGTTCTAAAGTATTCCAAATACCAGCATTAAAATCATGTTCCTGAGGCGTTATATTGCTAGTTAAAAATGTTTCATCATAAGCTGATTCACTATAATTTCTATCACCTGCAGGACATAAATGTCCGCGATCATAGCCAGAATTTTTATAGTTTTTCCAACTTGCTGCGCCAGTTTTTACAGCATTATCAATTTCAAAATAGGGCCTTTCAAAATTTGCATTAGAGAGTTGTTCTTTTTTTAATTCATAAGCAACCCATTCTGCTTGTTCATGGGACTCACTATACGATAATGAATATCCTTCATGATGAACAATTTGACCTGTTGTACTTGTTGGTAAAAAATATTCGTTTGTTTGTTGCTTAACTGTAGAACCTTGTTTTACAATATTGGCTTGCTCTTCTTGGTTTAAAAGATATTCGTAACCATATACTCCTAAAACAATTAGTATAGCTAATAAAGAATATATTTTCCTTTTACTCAAACTAGTTAAAAACAAATTCTAAAGGTTGCCCTTTATTGCCACTTGGATAACTAATATTTAATAGCGCTGACATGGTTGGAGCAATATCTGTTATTTCCGTTTTTTGAAAAGTCTCTCCATGTTTAATACCTTTTCCAAAGAATAATAAAGGCACATGCGTATCATATTCAAATGCTGAGCCATGTGTTGATCCTGTTTTACTATATGATATAACAGCTGTATCTAAAACATAAATGACATCTCCAGAACGCTTTTGATTAAAACCATTTTGAATTAACTGCTCAATACCTGTTGAAAAAGATGCAGTTGTCATGGCTGTTGAGGTGTAAGCCTTATCTACATAATCATATTTTATAATCTCATTTACGATGGCTTCCTGAACATCATCCAAATCTAAATCTAATTGGTGTATTTTTTCTCTGTTTAAAAATATTTGATTATTACTTATACTTTCAATCAAATCAGAAGCTCCAAAAGAAGTTTCCATAAAACTATTTATTTTTTTACTAAAGTCACTTGAACTAAAATATCCAGCTGGTATTTTTACACTTTGCAAATAGGCTGGCACATTAACTGCAGCATGATCTGCTGTTAAAAAAACAGTGTAATTACTCTTTCCTACTTGTTCATCTAATGATTTAAAAAGTCTTTCAAGTTCAAAATCTAAACGTATATAGGTATCTTCAATTTCTTTTGAATTAACACCAAAATTATGCCCTACGTAATCTGTACTTGAGTAACTAACCGTTAAAACATCGGTGATATTATCAGAACCAAGTTTTTCAGCTTTAATAGCTTCAATAGTAAAATCTGTTGTTAAACTATTTCCAAAAGCAGTTGTTTTTAATATATCGAAGCCTCCATTTTGGTCTTTTAAAGTTGCTAAATCATAAGGAAATGTTGCGGTTTCTTTACCTTTAAAGCCTCCTTCAAAATTATTTAAATCACTTCCACTTTCTATATATGTGGAAATATCATATAAGGTATTCCATGTTTTTAAATAAGACTCAACTGAATGTTTTTTATTAAAATCAATTACCCATTTTGGAAGTTCAGTCATATAAAAAGAACTTGAAATCCAATTTCCTTCATTTTTACCTTGAAACCAATAGGCTGCATTTGCTGTATGACCGGCAGGTAAAATAGCGCCTCTATCCTTTATAGCAATCCCTATTGTTTTTCCTTGCATTTGAGTAAACAACCTGTTTTCGTCAGAAAAAGTGGTTGTTTTCATTCTTTGAGGAGACATTTGTCCTGCATCAGTTACAGTTCCAACAGATAGAACAGAAGTATCCTCAGCACAATAAACACTCTTTTTTATTTCTTTATCATACCAGTCATTTGCAATAATACCATGATATTTTGGTGTAGTACCTGTGTAAATTGAAGTATGTCCTGGACCTGTATACGTTGGAATATAATTGAAATGGTTGTTCTTACAATTAAACCCTTCATTCATCATGCGCTTAAATCCTCCTTCTCCATATCTAGCATAAAAACGTGTTAAATAATCGTATCGCATTTGGTCAATTACAATACCTACAACAAGTTTTGGGCGTTCATTAAAACTACTTGCACTAGGAATTTGATTTTTAGTTATTGAACTTTGGGCTAAACAAACACTTGTTATAGTTACCAATAATAAAAGAGAAATAAAACGTTTCATTTTTGTATTTATATTTAATTATTCAAAAATACATATTTTAAAACATCATAATTTAAAATTAAAGTTAAATACCTTTAACTTTTTTTTACTTTAGCATCAAGAAATTAAAACATGACATACCTTCAATATATAGGCACCTATTTTTTAATGATTGTTGAAATGTTTCGTAAACCTACCAAGTGGTCAGTTATGAAACAACTCATACTAAAAGACATTGAAGATTTAATTATTGGCTCATTAGGAATAGTCGCCTTTATTTCATTCTTTGTTGGTGGTGTTGTCACCATTCAAACAGCATTAAATATAAGCAATCCATTAATTCCTAAATATTTAGTCGGGTTTGCAACGAGACAATCGGTTATTCTTGAGTTTGCCCCCACTTTTATTTCCATCATTATGGCTGGTAAAGTTGGTTCTTTCATTACATCTAGCATTGGAACCATGCGCGTAACAGAACAAATAGACGCACTTGAAGTTATGGGAATTAACTCATTAAATTATTTGGTGTTTCCTAAGTTTATATCACTAATGCTATACCCTTTTGTAATATCAATTGCTATGTTTTTAGGTATTCTAGGTGGTATGGCTGCTTGTGTTTATGGTGGTTTTAGTTCGTTAGACGATTATATTATTGGAATTCAAACGGATTTCACCCCATTTCATATTACCTATGCATTTATTAAAACATTTGTTTTTGCATTTGTTTTGGCAACCATTCCATCTTATCATGGTTTTTACATGAAAGGTGGTGCTCTTGAAGTAGGTAAAGCAAGTACTACTTCGTTTGTGTGGACTAGTGTGGTGATAATCCTTTTAAATTATATTTTAACCCAAATGTTGTTGAGCTAATGATAGAAGTAAAAAATATACATAAATCTTTTTCTGGTGTTGAAGTTTTAAAAGGGATTAGTACGTCGTTTGAAAAGGGTAAAACCAACTTAATTATAGGGCAAAGCGGTTCTGGTAAAACAGTTTTTATTAAGTGTTTGTTGGGATTGTTTGATTATGAAGAAGGTTGTATATCGTATGATGGAAAAATCTTTTCTGAGTTAAGTGAGGACCAAAAAAGAAATTTACGTGCCGAAATAGGCATGGTATTTCAAGGCAGCGCATTGTTTGACTCTATGACTATTGCTGAAAACGTGATGTTTCCCTTGAAAATGTTTACCAAACAAAGCAAAAGTGAAATGGAAGACCGCGTTGATTTTGTTTTAAAACGTGTTAATCTTATTGATGCTCATAATAAAATGCCAAGTGAGGCTTCTGGAGGTATGCAAAAACGTGTTGCCATTGCCAGAGCCATTGTTAACAATCCTAAATATTTATTTTGTGACGAACCTAATTCAGGTCTTGATCCAAAAACAGCTATCATTATTGATAATTTAATTCAAGAAATTACTGATGAATACAATATTACAACCGTCATTAACTCACATGATATGAACTCCGTAATGGAAATTGGCGAAAAGATTGTGTTTTTAAAAGATGGTTTAAAAGCTTGGGAAGGTTCTAAAGACACTATTTTTAAAACCGACAACGAGGTTGTAACTGATTTTGTTTACTCTTCTGAATTGATGAAAAAAGTACGTCAAATGTATATTGAAGAGAAGCAATAGCCTTTTTTTATTTAACAATCCATTTTTACAAACTATTATAGATGGTTTTCTAGTTTAGTTAGAGTTTTTTGAAATGGTAATCTTTATTCATCAAATAAGTTAATAGTTCATCTAAATGCAAATAGAGTTTATCTTTTCTTAATGGATTTGTGCCTGGATGAATAAGTAAATGAAAGCCATTCATTCCTTTTAATTTTTCGTATTCATAAATGCTTTCTAAAATAGCTTCACTTGAGACATAATTTGA
This sequence comes from Flavobacteriaceae bacterium UBA6231, assembly GCA_002441545.1. Lineage (GTDB taxonomy): Bacteria > Bacteroidota > Bacteroidia > Flavobacteriales > Flavobacteriaceae > Yeosuana. The sequence goes on from DJWL01000056.1 coordinate 20,283, forward strand.
CATCTCAGGAGTTGTATAATCGGCGTTTGAACGAGTTCCAGATGAATAATTTATAGTTTTTAAATGAAGCTCATTTGCTATTTGAACAATCTTTTTATTATACCATTCGTAAGGAGGCATAAAATATAAAGCATTAGCACCTAAGTCTTTTAACTCCTTTAAATTATTAGATATATCTTCCTTTATTACACTTGTAGGATATAATAAGCTATCCCTTTTTGCCCAATCACAGTACAAAAGATGTTTATCTGAATGAGCTCCAACATAGTGACCTTGATTTATTATGCTTTTCACTAAATATCTGTGACTACGTACAAAATCGCCCGTAAAAAAGAAAGAAGCTTTAATTTTTCTGTTTTTTAATACCTTTAAAACATGGTCAAAGCCTTCATAATAATCATGTCCAGTAAAGCATAAATAAATGTTTTTTTGTAAGGTATCAGATCTTACTAAAGCTCCTTCTTTATCAATCATATTTTGTGCTTTTGCAGAACAAAAAAATCCTAAAATTAAAATAGAAACAACAATTCTATTCATCACTTAAATGTGTTAATATCAGCAACAATTCTGCAGAACCATCTAGGGTAGGCTCATTAGTACTGTAGTCCATCCAATCATCTCTATACTTAATGTGTTTAGGTTGCAAATGCTCATATTCGTCAGGTTCAGAAAGTTCAATAGCAATCATTTTCTCAAGAATTGTAGTCCAAAGTGGTCCATCAACTAAACTTCCTTTAATAATTTCTTTATTAATTACCCAAAAAGGCATATGAACATCAACAGGTGTATCTGCATTTTCAGGAATCCCTGTAATCATACTAGAACTCCATGGATTTAATCCTAACAACCAATTGATATGGTCTTGCATAAGAGTTCTATATTTTTTAGAACCTGTCATCTCTTCATATAACATACATTGTGTAGCCACAGCTGCAGCCAAATTATTAGAACACCAAATAAACAAATGGCCAACTCCATATACATTTTCTGATGCTTTTTTTTGAATTTTTTCTAAATTATGTTCGTAATAAGCTACCATTTGTTGTTTATCCTTTTCTGACCCAACTTGCCATAAAGCATAATGCCCCATGTTTACAAAAGGATACATTTCATAATGATTGGCAGTATCTCGTTCCATCCAAGACCAGTTCCCTATAATTTTGGCATATTTACGAGCATCCTTTAAATATTTTTGTTTTTTTGAAATTTTATATAACTGTGCCGCTGCCCATTCCATATCATCAGCCCAAGTATTCTCTTCATATCGGTAGGGTGCTCCAAAACTATTGCCTTGCTGGTATCCCTCATTTTTTTGTCCCATATCATATAGCTCAAGAGCAGCTTGCAAACAGGTTTTTGCAAAAGCTTCGTAACCTTTTAAATTATTAAAAATCTCGTAACCCATAGCTAAAGTTGCTGCAGAACGTCCTGCCAGATTTGAAATACCAGTGGCCTGACTTTTATATTTGGAAAGACCTTGTGATTTTCCATCTGCAAAATAGACAGGACGAAAACTATTGGGTCCCCAACCATAATCGGCATTTTCTTCATGGGGTAATTTGAAACCTCTGTGATCTCTATCATCAGCAACTTGATGATATAACTCATTAGGCTTAGGATGTAGTTTTAAAATCCACTCGAGCCCCCATTTTGCTTCATCCAAAATATCAGGTAAATCATTAGTTCCTTCTAATCCTTTTGAATCAAATTTATCTAAAAAAATTTTGGGATTTATCTGATATGCCATAAGCAATCTTGCAGTAGTATTGCTTCCTGTTATAAGATACTTTAATTGATCACCTGCATCATGCCAACCACCTGTAGCATCTATTTTGGTAGAGTCTGGTCTAATTCCAAAAAAACTCAACCCATCTTTTTGGTGGCAAAACTCTTTGGTGTGTGGATTAAATCCACAGCGTTGTGTTCTAATAAAACCAACTACATCTTCATCCCAACTTGGATAAGAACCAATTATAAAAGTATTACTTAATATATTTTGATTTTGTTCATCTTGAAATTCAAAATAATAAGTTCCTTTTTGTTTAAAATCAGAAAAGTCTATAACATAAGAATATGAAAAAGGATACCAACTACCTTCACTTAATACTCCAATATATTTATTTAAAACTGTTCCGTTTTCATCCTTTAAAAACAAAGCAGGTTTAATTAGATTATTTTTACTTAAAACAATAGCCTTTTTTGGATTCTCTGTTGGGTATCCAGCCAAATTAACTCTTATCTCAATATCTTGTTCTGCTTTTGAAAAGTTAAAACAAAGACAAAAAAATGTTACAACAATAATTCGAAAAATATTCATATTCTAACTTAAAAACAGTTCTTTAATTAGCTCGTTTAACAACCAAAGTATCTAGTTTTAATTTTAATTTTAACCATTTTTCAAGTTTTTCACTATCCTTAACTCTTGCTTTTTCATTAGCTAAAGAATCAATCCATTTTACTGTAAATACAGCAACAGTATCTGTTTTAGTGAAATTGGTGTTAATAACATTTGAATAAGAAAATTGATCTAAATTTTCATAATTAATCTTTACTTCTTTGGTCAATTCATCAAAAGGGATATAATTCTTTTCTAATTTTGAAAGCTGTTTTACTTTATTTTCAAGAAATGATATTTTTTGTGTTTGTGACAGTAAATCCAAGGAATCTCTGTAACGCAATTCTTCCATGTATTTAAAATTATCTAAGCCTTTAGACCTGTTTTGATTGAAGTTTAATTTTGTGCCAGATAAAGCACTATAATCCCTCATTCTACCTTCTAAAAGATTTATGGTTGATTCAGGAATTTCATCCAAACCAAAAGTATTGACATCAATAAATGAATTGTTCCTATCTACATAATTATAGATAGCATTATTTTTCATGTATTCAAAATGAGGTAAATCTTTTAACTCATTATTTACAAATGCCTTAGCATCTCTAGTAAAATTGCTTTCTTGAAGCACATTAACAAACGTCCAAATAGCCGGTACCATCACCACAATAGCCAGTAACGATGCCAATCTACTAATGCGTTTGCGTCGGGCAGAATTGACATATTTAAGCATTGGAAAGCTTAACACTTTTAAAACAATGAAGGTGGCCATTGCAATAAATATGGTGTTGATGGTAAACAAATACATGGCGCCACCAAAATATTGCCAATTGCCTTTGGCCAAACCATACCCTGCCGTACAAAGCGGTGGCATTAAGGCCGTGGCTATGGCCACCCCAAAAATAACCGAGGCGATGGTTCCTTTTTTGGTTCTGGCTATAATAAGGGCCAAACCGCCAAAGAAAGCAATCAATACATCTCGAATATCAGGTTTTACACGTCCTAAAAGCTCGGAGGTGTCCTCACTTAACGGAAATAACCAAAAGAACAAAAATGCCGTTAATAAACTCAGCCCAATCATGATGCCCAAGTTTATCAAGGAACGCTTTAAGGTATCTACATCGTTAATGGCAATGGATAATCCAACTCCCAAAATAGGCCCCATAAGAGGGGAAATTAACATGGCACCAATAACGACTGCCGTTGAATTGGCATTCAATCCAACGGAAGCTACAAAAATGGAGCAGACCAAAATCCATGCTGTAGCTCCTTTAAAAGGAATATCGTTTTTAATAGCTTCAACTGTTGCTTCTCTATCTGTTTCTTCTCTAAAATCCAGTAATTCTTTTAGAAACTTTTTAAGACTTATAAATAAACCTTGTGCGTCTTTTTTAATACTCTCTTTTGTTTCCTCAACTGAAGAATCTTTTTTAGGTTCTTCATCCGAAAAATTGAATTTATTTTCTTCCATAGACTAATTTATTAAACACTAACAACATAAATATATTAAAAAATAATGCATTGGCTTAATTAAAATATTTTACCAATGCATTATTTTCTTTTTAACTAGACGAAACGTTTGTTAAATCTATCCGTATTGCTCACCAAACTCACCTTTTACTTTTTGAAGCACTTTTTTAATATCCTGTTCTTTTGCTTTTGGGTAAATTAGCAATACATCTTCTTTATCAACAATTATATAATCTTTCAATCCATCAACAACTACAATTTTATTGTTTTTGGTTCTAATCATATTTCCTGAAGCATCCTGAGTTAAGGTTCTTGAATTTACAACAGCATTTCCTGTTTCATCTTTATCTAATTTATCATATAAACTTCCCCAAGTTCCTAGGTCATTCCAATCGAATTCAGCAGCTATTACATATACATTTTTTGATTTTTCCATAATAGCATAATCCACTGAAATGTTTTCTGAATTAGCATAATTTTCTTGAATAAAATCATACTCAAGTTTTGTATTGTAAGTAGCTAATCCATTTTTAAATAACTCATATAATACTGGTTGATTTTTTTGAAATGCATTAACAACACTTTTCACACTCCACATAAAAATACCGGCATTCCAAAGAAAATTGCCTTGAGAAATAAACTCTTTAGCTGTTTCGTAATCTGGTTTTTCTCTAAACTGATTCACAACTTTAATATCATTTTTAGAAGTTTTATCAAACTCAATATACCCATATCCTGTATTTGGAAATGTTGGTTGAATTCCTAAAGTCATTAAAGCATCATTTTCTGCACAAAAATCAAACGCTTGCTGCACATTGTTGGAAAATGTTGTTTCATCTTCAATCCAATGATCACTTGGCGCTACAATCATAATAGCATCAGGGTTTTCTTTTTGAATTTTTAAAGAAGCATATAAAATACAAGGTGCTGTATTTCTCATGGCAGGTTCTAATACCACTTGACGTTGTGTTACTTGTGGTAATTGTTCAAGCACTAAGTTGTTATAACGTTCATTAGTTAAAATAAAAATGTTTTCTTGTGGTATTAGTTTTGCAAGTCTTTTAAATGTTTTTTGAATAAGTGTATCTCCAGTTCCAAGCATGTCGTGAAATTGCTTTGGAAAAGCTTCTGTACTTACTGGCCAAAATCTTGAGCCTACACCACCTGCCATTAAAATGGCATAATAATTTTTGTTCATAATTAAATTAATTCTACTTCTACATTCGGATTGAAAAGATACAACTTTCCTGTTTTAACCTCAACGCATTCATAACGTTTTACACGCTTATCTGCTTTTTTAAATATTTTACCATTATAAATTTTAAAAGTACTTCCTAAAGGTACTTCAAAAACATATGTTTTATCAAATGCTTCGTCAAATTGCTTTAAAGCATAAGCCAATGCCACATCGGTATCACTGGATGCTTTTGGGTTTTTAAAATGCTTCGCTAAAAGCTGGAGCAATTCATTAGGGAAAATCTCAGGATTTAAAAATGGAAGCATTAAATGCTGAAAGGTTCGCTTCCACTCTATTCCATGAGGTTTTATAAATCTACCATAATTTTTATAGGCTTCAAAATGAGCAATTTCATGAATGAGTGTGATTAAAAATCGGTATTCGTTCAAATTAGAATTGATGGTTATTTGATGTTTACCATTTGGCAATCTTCTATAATCTCCATGTCTTGTTTTTCGCTCATTTTTAATTTTAACAATCAGATTATCATGCTCTAAAAGGTTTAAAACCTGTGACATTGCTTTTGACGAAATAAAGTTTTCAAGTTTGTTTTGCATTACAGCAAAAATACATGAATTATTGAAAGTAAAAACAATGATTTTACACGAAAAAAATTACAACATTTCTAATAAGTTGCTCATTTTATTGAATGTTTTGGTACATAATCCATCTAGTTCATTGTTATAATCATGTGCCGTAAACCCAAACACGTCAAAACCGCCTTTTTTAGCAGCCTGTACTCCCAAAATACTGTCTTCAATGACAATACATTCCTGCGGTTGAAATCCCATGGTTTTGGCTGCCCATAAAAACACATCGGGTTCCGGTTTGAACTTTTGAATGGTGTAGCAACTAAACATTTTGTTTTCAAAATAGGGTAACAAGCCAACCACATTTAAATTAAACCGCATCTTAGATTCCATACCACTTGAAGCTACACAAAAAGGTAATTGTAATTGCTCAATAACTTGGGTAACCCCTTCAATGGGTTTTAGGTGTTTTTCAAATTCCTCTAAACTTCGTGTTCTATACTCATTTTCAAACGTCTCTGGAATGGATTGTTTTACCAAAACTGAGATGATTTTTACACATTCCTTAAAATGACTGCCCTTAAAGTGGCTCATAGCAAAACCTAAATCGATTTCAGCACCTAGGTCATTTGCCATATCTACAAGAATTTGGTTTCCAATGGGTTCACTATCTACTAAAACACCATCGCAATCAAAAATTACACATTTGTATTTACTCATAAACTAAGGTGTGGAATTAGAAACCTGCAACAATTTACCATTGTAGTATTTGTTTCCAGTGAGCGAAAACTCAAAAATATAGTTTGCCATTTCTAAAGCTGACGTTGAGGCTTTATAACCTGGAAATGCTTCTTCCAACATTTCAGTTTGTACGGCTCCTAAAGCTAATACATTGAATGAAATACCAGAATCTTTATATTCTTCTGCCAATAATTCAGTTAAGGTAATTACAGCACCTTTACTTGAACTATACGCAGCTAATCCTGGAAATTTCATGCTTCCTTGTACACCACCCATTGAGCTTATAGTAACAACATGACTTTCTTTTTTCATAAAAGGCAAAACAACTCGAGTTAATTCTGCAACTCCAAACACGTTTGTTTTATAAACATTTTCAAAATCTTGCATACTAATTTCTGAAAATGGTTTATTAACAAGCTTTCCTGCGTTATTTATTAAAATATCTACCTTCTGCCAATTTTTATTTACAAAATCTTGAACTTTTTTATAGGCTTCACTATCGTCTAAATCAAATGTAAAGGAAGTAACATTATTTAGTTTTAATTCTTGAATTGGTTTTTCATTGCGAGAAAGGGCTAATATTTTATGACCAGCTTGCGCAAATAGTTTAACCAACTCAAAACCAATACCTCTACTTGTTCCTGTAATTATAACGTTTTTACTCATCGTTCATTTTTATTTCCTTAGTTGATGAATTACAAACTTGTTCAATAGCAGGCATCATAGTATTAATTAGACTTGTCATGTGCTCATAATCTAGCTTATCAGCTTCATCATCAACGTGATGGTAGTAATCATAATTAGATAAATCGCAACTTGAAATGGTTTGACATGGCACTTTAAAAACTTGATAAAATGCGTAATTATCTGATTGCTTAAAGAGGTTATACTTAACCGCAACTTCAGATCGTCCTACATAATTTGAACCTATATAATTATTCATAACCTGAGCCATATTACTAAAATCATACCCCGTTACAAATGCCGTGTAATCTCTATCTTTAAAAGGCACACCAATCATTTCAAAATTAAGCATGGTATACAAATTAATGTTTTCTTCTTTTAATCTTTCCGCCAAGTGTTTTGAGCCCAACAATCCCATTTCTTCACCTGAAAATAATGCAACCATTATACTTCGTTTATTGCTTTTTATACTAGAAAAATATTTAGCAAATTCTAAAACTGCACTTGTTCCAGCAGCATTATCATTAGCACCGTTTGCAATTGAATCATTTTCAACAACTTTTCCAAAACCAATATGATCATAATGTGCTCCAATAATAACTATTTCATTTTTTAAAGTTGGGTCATTACCTTCTATAAAACCTACAATATTATAACCTACAAAATCTTTTACATTAAAAGTATCTCTATAGGTTTCAAAATAAGTTTTAATATGGTTTTCTTTGAATTTATTTTCAATATATGAAGCTGCCATTTCAATACCGTTAGCACCTGTATTTCTTCCTTGTAACTCATCTGAAGTTAAAAATTTTACAGTTTCTTTTAATTCATCAATATTAATTGATACTTGCATAATTTGAGTTTCTCCTTGTGACTTACAGCTAAAACTGATAATCAAACATAAAATGGAAATTATTTTTTTCATAAAATATTTTATTTCTGTTTAAAGATAAAAAAATAAGCCAAATATTACTTTAGCATTCAATAAAAGCCCAACTAATATTTACATAAAAAAAGCCTATTGTACAACATATTAAAAATCATTAACTTGCTATATAAAAACCAACCAACCATGCCTATATATATGGACCTTCATAATGTTTCTGACAGCGTTACTGCAGAAATTGTAGCACAAATTCATCAGGAAGATTTAAAAATTGAACACCTATATGGTTGCCGTGGATTTACTTATTGGTATGATTATGAAAGGAAAAATGCTTTTTGCTTAATAGAAGCTCCCAATAAAAAAGCTATTATGGAAATGCATAAACAAGCTCACGGTGATATTCCTAATCAAATAATAGAGGTAGACTCGAATATTGTGAAGTCGTTTTTAGGCAGAATTTCTGATCCTGTAAAAGTTAGCGATACTGAATTAAACATTATTAAAGAGCCTGCCTTCAGAATTTTAATGGTGATTGAAACAAGTAACTATTTGAAAAGGATTGAGGGTAATCAATTTAATATTTTTACTCAAAAATTTCATAATAGTGTTTTTAAAACTTTAAAACAATTTAAAGGAAGTATTGTAAAACAAGACAATACAAGCTATTTAGTTTCATTCAAATCTGTTTCTAATGCCGTATTCTGCGCCTTAAAAGTTCAATCTAATATCAAATATATTACACCAAAATTTGATGAATCTTACAGGAATTTAAAAATAGGTATTGCATCTGGAGTACCGATAACAAACAAAGACAAAATATTTGAAGACACCATTACACTTGCCACCAGAATGTGTGAAATAGTTAAAGATTGCATTGTTATTTCGCATGAAGTAAAATCACTTTATGAAAAAGAGAACAGAGATGCTTTTTTAGATAACGAAGAAATAAGATATCTCAAACCTTCTGAAGAATTATTTCTTACAAACTTGATGGATTTTACTGAAACTATTTGGAGAGATTCATCGTTTAACGTTAACAATTTTAGCAAAAAATTAGGCCATAGTAAATCTCAGTTATATAGAAAGTTAACCTCTCTTACAGGAAAGTCTGCTAATATTTTTTTTAGAGATTACAGATTAAATAAGGCAATAAAATTACTTCATGATCAAAAAGGTAATATTTCTGAAATAGCTTTTGAAACTGGCTTCAATAGTCTTGCCTACTTTTCAAAATGCTTTAAAAGTAAATTTAAAATTCTTCCTTCAAAATATATCCAACAACATTTATATTAAAAGACTATTTTTCAAACAATGGTTTAAATGTGCTATTTTTTGAATTGTTTGTACACATAAATCTAATTATTTGGTAATAATTTAGGCATACAGTTTAACTGTCAAATTATTTATCAACCAATAAATAAACGTTATGAGTACATCTCTTTTTGAAAGACTAGGTGGTACAGAAGGTATTTCAACGATTGTTGATGATACCGTTGAAAACCACATGAACAACCCCAACATTAACGCCAGATTTCTTCCTTACAAAGACCAACCAGAACAAATGAATCTCGTAAAAAAAAACACCGTAGATTTTTTTAGCGCTGGTAGTGGCGGTCCAGTAATTTACTCTGGAAGAGACATGGTTACTGCTCACAAAGGCATGAATATTAGTCCTGCTGAATATATGCATACCATTGATGATATTTTTATGGCTTTAGATAAAAATGGTATTGATGAGAACACAAAAAAAGATGTTCTATATATTTTATGGTCACTAAAAAATATGATAATCTCTCAATAAAAGTAATACTAACTTAATATTTTATATCATGCCAAAATACGTAATAGAAAGAGACATTCCTGGCGCAGGAAAACTCACTAAAGAACAATTAAAAGGAATTTCACAAACTTCTTGTGGAGTTCTTAAAGATTTAGGCCCAGAAATTAATTGGGTTCATAGCTATGTAACTGAACACAAGATTTATTGTGTATACATAGCTCCAAACAAAGAGTTGGTATTGAAACATGCCAAACAAGGTGGATTCCCAGCTAATTCTGTTAGTGAAGTATCAACAATCATTGATCCTGTTACTTCTGAATGAATAAAAAAACCTGCTTCAAGTAAATGAAGCAGGTTAGATATTTATATGGAGATTCTGAAACAAGTTCAGAATGATAACTTATACTAACATTGTAACTGGATTCTCAATATATCCTTTTAATGTTTGTAGAAATTTTGCGCCAGTAGCACCATCAACTGTTCTGTGATCACAAGCCAATGATAATTTCATGGTATTACCAACAACAATTTGCCCATTTTTAACAACTGGTTTTTCAACAATATTTCCAACAGATAAAATGGCTGAGTTAGGTTGATTGATAATTGACGTAAAACTTTCAATACCAAACATTCCTAAGTTAGAAACAGTAAATGTACTTCCTTCCATTTCTGCCGGTGTTAATTTCTTATTTCTAGCTTTACCTGCAAGGTCTTTTACTGCTGCACCAATTTGAGGTAAACTTTGTTCATTGGCAAACTTAACCACTGGCACCACTAAACCATCTGGAACGGCCACAGCTACACCAATATGAACGTGATTGTTTAAACGCATTTTATCAGCAAACCACTGAGAATTTACTTGCGGATGTTGTTTTAAAGCTAATGCACAAGCTTTAACAACCATATCGTTGTATGATATTTTTGTATCTGGAATGGTATTGAATTGTGTACGGAATGCAATTGCATTTTCCATATCAAATTCAACATTTAAGTAATAATGTGGTGCTGTAAACTTAGAATTGGTTAATGCTTTAGCAATAGCTTTACGCATTTGTGAATTTGGAATATCTTCAAAATCTTCTTGTCCAGCTGGCACAAATTTACCAACCGAAGCTACTGAAGATTGTACAGAAGGAACAAAATTCTCTACATCACTTTTTACAATACGTCCATTTTCACCAGAACCTTTTACTTGCGATAAATTAATTCCTTTTTCATCAGCTATTTTTTTAGCCAATGGAGATACAAACAATCTTCCATTTGAAGACGTTTTAATTGCTGCTGTTGTAGCAACAGTTTCTTTAACTTCTTGTTTAGGAGTTTCTTGTTTTTGAGTTTCAACAGTTTTAATTGGTTCTTCTGATTTAACTGAACCAGAATTTGCAGTAAAATTAGCCGCAATATTTGAAACATCTGTTCCTGCTGGGCCAATAATAGCTAACAATGAATCAATTTTAGCAGATTCCCCAGCATTTATTCCAATGTATAATAATGTACCTGATTGGAATGATTCAAACTCCATCGTGGCCTTATCAGTTTCAATTTCGGCTAAAATTTCACCTTCACTTACTTTATCTCCTATTTTTTTTAACCAAGAAGCTACAGTTCCTTCTTCCATGGTATCACTTAAACGTGGCATCGTAACCACCGTAACACCTTCAGGTATTTCAACATTAACATTAGCCAAGACTTCTTTAACAGATTCATTATCAGCTGGTTTAGTTGTTTTCTCTACCTTATTTGGTGTAGAGCTAGCTCCTATAAGTCCAGAAATATCTTCATCTTTATCACCTATAATTGCCAGTAATTCGTCTACTTTGGTTGTTTGCCCTTCTTGAACTCCAATATACAATAAGGTTCCTTCATGAAATGATTCAAATTCCATAGTAGCCTTATCGGTTTCAATTTCTGCTAAAATATCGCCTTCACTTACTTTGTCTCCTACTTTTTTTAACCAAGTAGCCACAGTACCTTCTTCCATGGTATCACTCAAACGAGGCATATTTATAATTTCTGCCATAGCTTATAATTTATGTTGTATAAATGGATAATCTCTTTGTTCATATACCACATCATACATAACGTTTTTATCTGGAAATGGTGATTCTTCAGCAAATTTTTCGCATTCTTCCACCAAATCTTTTACACGACTATCAATGACTTTTATATCAGCTTCTGTTGCGTATTTGTTTTCTAATATGATGTTTTTTATCTGAGTAATAGGGTCAATTTTCTTGTATTCTTCAACCTCATCCTTTGTGCGATAATGTTGAGCATCACTCATAGAATGTCCTCTATATCTGTATGTTTTAAGTTCTAAAAATGTAGGTCCTTCTCCTCTACGTGCTCTTTGAATAGCTTCATCAAATGCTTCAGCAACTTTAATTGGATTCATTCCATCAACAGGTCCACAAGGCATTTCATAACCTTTTCCTAGTTTCCAAACATCGGTATGATTAGCTGTTCTAGCAACTGATGTTCCCATAGCATACCCATTGTTTTCACAAACAAATACTACTGGCAATTTCCATAACATTGCTAAGTTAAAAGTTTCATGTAATGATCCTTGACGAGCTGCACCATCTCCAAAACAACATAAAGTAACGGCATCACTTCCATGGTACTTATCACCAAAAGCAATACCTGCACCTAATGGAATTTGTCCTCCAACAATACCATGACCACCATAAAAACGGTGTTCTTTTGAAAAGATGTGCATAGACCCACCTAAACCTTGTGAGGTTCCTGTTGCCTTTCCATATAACTCTGCCATAACACGTCTTGGGTCAACTCCCATACCAATTGGTTGTACGTGGTTTCTATAAGCTGTAATCATTTTATCTTTTGTCAAATCCATAGCATGTAATGCTCCAGCCAATATGGCTTCTTGACCATTATATAAATGAAGAAAACCTCTTACTTTTTGTTGGATATACACTGCTGCCAACTTATCTTCGAATTTCCTCCAAAACAGCATATCTTCATACCATTTTAGGTATGTATTTTTAGTGATTTTTTGCATCGACTATTATTAATTTTTACTTATGAAAAGTACAAAAGTAATACTTTGTATGCTATTGAGAAAACGTATATTAATTAAAGTAAAAAAAATATCAAAAAAAAAGCTCTTTATACGCAATTTTGAATAATTAATAAAAAATGATTATTTATTAATAAAATCACCAATTTCACTAATCAAAAATTATTAAATATTTAAAGTACAGACTTATCAAAAATAAGAGGTAATAAATTTGCTAAGGAGTTTGATTTTGCAATTTTACCAACTTCTCCCATAAAATAAATTTCTATAGGTGAATCTTGTTTCACTTCATATTCTGCAATAGCCTGTCTACAAGCTCCACATGGAGGTATTGGTGAGGTAGTTTTGTTTTTTTTTGATCCAGCAGAAATAGCCATTCTAACAATTTTAGCATTAGGATATTGCGAATTGGCATAGTATATAGCTGTTCGTTCTGCACATAACCCTGATGGGTATGAGGCATTTTCTTGATTACTGCCAGTAATTATCTTATTGTTGTCTAACAACAATGCTGCACCAACATAAAAGTTAGAATATGGCGCATATGCTTTTTCTCTAGCCTCAACAGCCTTATCCATTAATAATGTGACTTCTTTTGGCAATTCTTCTAAACTTTCAAACAGATAAAGAGTAGATTCTATTTTTATTTCCTTCATATAGTATTTCCTTCTATAAAGTTAATAAACAATTTGAAACAAAAAAACTATTGTTCGTTGGATAGAACAATAGTTTTTTTTATTGTGAATTTAAAAAGAATTAATATTCGTTATACGCTCCTGCTCCTATGTTAAATGTTAATGAGAAACGCAATGTGTTTTCTAATGGACTTTGAACTTTTGATGCTGAGAACAAATAAGATAAATCAATATTTACAACATTATATTTAAACCCTGCCCCTAATGCCAAAAACTTTCTAGCTCCTTTTTCTTCGCTTTCATTAAAATAACCTGCTCTAAATGCAAAGGAGTCTTGATATAAATATTCAGCACCTAAAGACCAAGTAAATTCTTTTAACTCTTCACTAAAACCTCCTGGCGCATCACCAAAAGATTGGAAAATCCCAGATAAAAAGTCAACATTTGGGTCTTGGCCCTTGTAAATAACATCTGATTGAACCAAGCTTCCTAAAGTATCAGTTCCTTCATCATATTTACCATTTCCATTATCATCTGTATAATTATATTCATCTCCATAAATTGGAGGTGTTGGCACTAACAATTTAGCAACTTCAGCTGTAACAGACACTTTATTATAATCGTCAAAAATAAAATCGAACCCTGCTCCTAATCTTAAGTTAGTAGGTTGAAAATTCTCTTGCCCACCCTGATCATATTTAAATTTTGGACCTAAATTTTGAATGGCAAATCCCATTCTCCAACGACCATTAAAATCTGCATAGGCTTCTTCTTCACTTTGGTAATAACCAGAAATATCAACACCAAAAGTACTTGCAGGCGTAGCATCACCATCAACACCATCCAATTTTAAATCTGAACGTAAATATCGCATCGCTACTGACATACCAAATTGATCTGTCAGTCTTAATGCATAAGATGCATCTATAGTGAGTTCATTAGGTCTTTGAATTAATGCGGTAGAAAATTCATCAGTAACAAATTCAATATCTCCCAAAGAAAAATATTTAAAGCTGGCAGCAAAGGCACTACGCTCATCTAAACGGTTAAAATAAGTGACATTTCCTAAAAAAATATCGTTTACCAATTTACTTAAATATGGGGTATAGCTTATTCCTATTCCTTGTTTAGTTTCAGAAAACACATATTTTGATGAATTCCATTGTTGTGAATATGCGTCTACAGAAGTAGCGACTCCCATGTCTCCCATAGCTGCAGCTCTAGCATCTGAGGCAATTAGCACAAACGGAATTCCAGTGGTTATTACTCTACTATCATTAGCATTTGGTATTATGGTTGTTTGGGCGTTTACTTTAACAATAAGTAAAACTAAGGCAATGGCAATTATTACTTTTTTCATTTAGATAATTTAATTTAACAAATATAATCCTTTATTATAGTATAACAAGTTTCTCAATTTTTTCAACTTTCTTATTTAAAAGTGGTGACCTTACAGTCAATTTATAAATATAGACTCCTTTTCCTATTTTATCACCAAAATCGTCTCTTCCATCCCAAACAATATCTCTTGAAAGCGAGCTAGTAGTATAAATACCAGAGGTTGTTTGTCCGTTTAAGGTTCTAACTAACTTTCCTGACACGGTGAATATTTGAATAGAAACGTCTAAAGACTCCGAACTATTGTGATTAAACCAAAATTCTGTATAATTTACGAATGGATTTGGATAGTTAAGCACATTATTTATAACTAATTCTTGATTTTGATCGTATACAATAAATTGAATTTCTGCAGTTGAGGAATTATTGTAAACATCCCATGCTTTTATTGTTAAAGTATGTAAACCTGGTGATAAATCCCTAAAAGGGAAACTTACAACGCCTTTTTGATAATTATCTAATTCTGTTTGATAATAATCATTTAAAATAAAAGGATTTGTTTCATCACCATCAAGAATTACTACAATATCATGGCCTATTCCACTAGCTGTATTTATCCCATTCAAATCTTCTAACTTAACTAATAATGTTGGCGATTCATTAGTTATTCCACCAGAAACAAAGCTTTCATCATTCATATAAAGTGCTATTACTGGACCGACATCATCTGTTGGAGCATTTTCATTTACGCCTCCAATTTTAACGGTATTGATGCTTGCACCTGTTTGATCTTCTAAAACAGTTCCGTTTTTAGCATAAAAACTTACTTTTCCAAAGCCAACAGGTATGCCAATATCTTTAGGAACTACAAAATCAAATTCAAATAAACCATTTGCAACTGTTGCCTGACCTCTAAAAATAATTTCACCTAGCGTAGTAAAATCCATTTTAACAAGTTGGCCATTTAACCTTGTTCCATCATTTGCTAAAGTTTGTCTGCTTATTTCTTTATCATATATAGTTGTAGATAAAGAGCCATTATAATTGTTTAAAACATTCCCTGAAATATCGGTCACCTCTCCAGCAAGTTTAATATGACTTAAAGCTTTTAAAGTATCTGTTGCCTGCCCTATAGGAATATCATTAATTTTTGTAAGTCGTACATTTGGTTTTGGAAATGCTAATTTCATTGCGGGATCACCTATAAAAAACACCAAGCGACGTTGACTGATTCCAGAAATAGCAGAATCAATTTTGGTTAGCCTTAATGCTTCGGCCATAGATGGATACTCATAATCTTCATATGAGTCATTTGGATTATAAGAATACAAGTATTTACCTAACTCATTATTAAATGAAATGCCAGTCGTTACAAAAATTTGCCTTGTTGTAGTTATTAATCCAATAGCTCCAGCATCTTTATTCCAGTAATCAAACTCTCCGGCTGTTTGTCGTAACGGGTTATCAAACCTAGTAAATTCACAGGTTACGGTAACAAAACAATTCAATTTAAAATAATTTCTAAGAGCTAAAATGTTTGGTTTTAACAATATACGTTCTGAAGCCAAACCATCTTCACCACCATGTCCAAAGTAATTAATAACCAAAGTTCCGTTATCAATTGCATTCACCATAGCTTCAGTTACCTGAGGATATGTGTTACCACCAGAAGAGGATTCCTGTTTAAAGGAATCTTCATGAATTTTAACCACATTCATAAAAGGTTTCGATTGAGAAATAAGATTTCCTATATTATCTGTTGTCTCCTGTAATATTCCTTCCCAATCTTGATCAACATCATCAGAAACTACCACCACATTATTTCTCCAGCTTCCAAATGATTCTTTGACGTAGTATGATGCAATTTTATCGACTAATTCTTTTGCTCTTATTGGAGTATCGGCAAGAATTCTTCCAACAGCAATATCTAACTTATCGCTTGTAGACATTGTTCCTTCATTAGCATCCATCATTCCATAAAAATCATCAGAAACATATGAGTTTGTATAACTAAAACTGTTATACGCATGCCATGATGGAACTATATTGGTATTATTTGAAATTCGGTTTTTATAATCAAATGATGCGTCACCAAACAAACAGAGATATTTAATTCTTTTTTCAGTGGCACTGGCATTATCATATACATATTTAATTAAGTTTCGTATAGCTCCTACATCTTGATTTCCTGTACTAAACTCATTATAGATTTCATTTAAACCAATAACCTTTACATTTAGATTATATTGATTTCTGTCTATTTGAGCCAAACGTTCAGCTTCGCTCAACATGTTATTTGGTGAAATAATAATATAATCGACATCTTGAAATTGACCTTGATTATTTAAAAAAATCGTGCCCTTTATATTTTGATTGCTGACTGTTGTATTTGATTCTCTTTTGGGTTCGAAATAGTCTGAAGATGTAATAGCAACATATTCTTTTAAAGTTCCAAGTAGGAAAGTAAAACTAAGATTTGCTTGATTATCTGAATTTATAAAATTAGATACATTATAAATATCGGTCACATCCCAAATTTCAGAAACTTGTGAAGCATTTTTTATAGTGTATTGCCCTATACCAGATGCTAATGCTGTTTCATTATTTTTAAACTGAAATTGCTTACCCAAAAAATTTAAATCGCAAGTGGCTTCAATAGAAATATAATCTAAATAGGCCAATGCACTTGGATTTCCTGAATTATCAAAATTAAGATTTACAGAAATGTTTGAGGAACTTACAGTAACATTTCCATTGTATATTGCCTCACTTGCAATAATTGGAGATGATGAGGCAGAAAGTGACAATGTGGTAACCGAACTACTATTAACTCCAAGTTGCATAGATGTTTGAGACGAAGAAACTGCAGCAGCATAAACTTTTAGTTTAATAGGTTCTGATGTAACCAAACCAGGGAAATCAAACTTAAACGTTTTATTATTTTCAATATCAAATCTATCTCCAAACCAACGTCTACCTAATGATGCAATATTATAATCATCCTTTTCATGAAATTGATAATCTTGATATGTATTGATATTCAAATCAACAGGTCCTACTGGTTGTAAAAAAGGTTGAATACGCTTTCCTGTTCCAGAACCAACATTAAGGAAATAATACGTTTTATCTGAATAGCAATTTATATTTGTATTACTTTCTGCCTGATAGCCTTTTGGGCCAACAGCATAAAACAAAATATAATCTTCACTATTAAAAACGCCATCTTCTTCACCAACAACCTTAATAGCATTCTCTTGAATATCTATAGGATATAAAATTGAGTTGGAATAAGGAATCATATCACCTCCATTCCCATAGATTTTTATATTTCTAGGATCAACACTATTTACATTAACCCCTAATTGTTGCAAAAAACTTCTGGATAACTTAAAAACACCTGTAGTATCAACATAAAATTTATACCACTCTCCAGAATTTAAAACAGAACTAGTTATTTGTTTTACTTTACTAACTCTATTTAAAGATGAAGAGTTATTACCTGTAGTATTATAATTAATGGTAAATGATGTTACTTTTTTGTAAATACCATTTCCATCTTTAATTATAGGACTTAATTGAAAAAATGCAAATTGGTCATTCCTAGCTTTTGAATTTTTCAATTGAAAAACAAGCTTGTTGGGAATTTTGTTTAAATCTAAATCTTTTAAATCGCTTTTAGAAATATCAGAATAAGTTACATTTGATAAAGTAACATTAGATTCGTTGATATAACCGGCTATTTTCCATTGAGACACAAATTTCAATCCTTCTTCCAAATCAAAACTAAAATTCTCTTTGTTAAATGAAGGAATTTGAATAGAATAATCTCCAATTGATAAAGTTTGAAATTCAGCCCAATCTATATTATATCTCTTTTGTTGAGAGAATATAAAAGTTGTTATAAAAAAAGTAAATAGTAATAACTTCTTTTTCATTAGTACATTAACGCTACAAACAGCTTGATATTATTAAAAAAACGTAATTTTAAAAAACAGTTCAAAAATACAATAATATTTTGTTAAAATAAACGTTAATATAACACAAAACAACGGTACAAAACACTAAAAACATCGTTGTAATGTTTAAAAAATAGGGTGAAATGCACTTTTTTTTCGTTAAAATGTGAAAAATCGCTTGCAGTATTCGGTTTAATTCTTATATTGCACCACCAAAACTCATTAGCTTACTTAAACATATGGATATGAAAAGAGTATTAGCATTCAAGACTTTATTAGTTTTGACTTTAATTTTAGCCACTGTTGGCTGTAAAAAATCTTCTAGTTCTAAAAACAGTTCTAGAGCAACAGGATGGCAAATAAACAACCGAGAAGGTGGTTTTCAATACAATACAAATTTCCAAGAACAAGAAACTTCTCCAGGGTTAGTATTTGTAGAAGGAGGAACTTTTACTAAAGGACGTGTTCAAGATGATGTCATGCATGATTGGAATAACACTCCAAATCAACAGCATGTTCAATCATTCTACATGGATGAAACTGAAGTTACCAATATAATGTATCTTGAGTATTTAGATTGGATTAAAAGAGTATATCCTCCAACAGATGAAAATTTCAGAGCCATTTATAATGGAGCTTTACCAGACACTCTTGTTTGGAGAAATAGATTAGGTTATAACGAAGTTATGACAGAAAACTATTTACGTCATCCAGGTTATGCTGAATATCCTGTAGTTGGTGTAAGTTGGATTCAAGCAGTTGAATATGCAAATTGGAGATCTGATCGTGTTAACGAACTTAATTTAGAAAAAGCAGGCTATTTAAAAAGAGATGCTAGAATTACAGATGTTAATGCAGAATCAAATTTCAATACAGATACTTATATCAATGCTCCAACATTAACTTATGGTGGCAATGAAGAAGTTACAAATCCAGAAGGACGTGGTAGAAGAAATGTACAAGTTGATGCAGATGGCAATGAAACGAATCTTTATGCTACCAGAGAAACTGGAGTAATTATACCTAAATATAGGCTACCAACTGAAACCGAATGGGAGTATGCAGCATTAGGTCTATCTGAAATTCGTAGTTATAATATTTATCGTGGTCGTAAAAAATACCCTTGGGATGGACAATATACTCGTTCTGACCAAAGAAAAATTAGAGGTGATCAAATGGCTAATTTTAAACAAGGAAAAGGTGACTATGGTGGAATAGCTGGATGGTCTGATGACGGAGCCGATATTACAAACAAAGTAAAGTCATATGACCCTAATGATTATGGTTTATATGATATGGCTGGAAACGTAGCAGAATGGGTTGCCGATGTTTACAGACCTATTGTGGATGATGAATTTAATGACTTTAATTATTATCGTGGAAACGTTTACACTAAAAACTCATTAAATGATGATGGAACAGTAAAGATTGTAACTCCAGAAGATATTGTTTATGATACTTTATCAAATGGTAAAATAATAGCAAGAAACCTACCTGGTGAAATTTTACAAGTTCCAGTTGATGAAAACGAAACTTATTTAAGAACTAACTTTGATAAAAGTAATGAGATAAACTTTAGAGATGGCGACAAGCGTTCATCAAGAAAGTTTGATCAAAGTTTTGGTGACGAAGACGAAGACATTGATGGAGCTAATAAAACAGATGAAACAAAAGACTTAATGTACAACTCTCCAAGACATTCTGTAACTAGAGATTCATTGGGTAATCTTATAAGACAATATGATAAGTCAAACAACAGAACCTCATTAATTAATGATGAAGTTAGAGTTTACAAAGGTGGTTCTTGGAAAGACAGAGAGTATTGGTTAGATCCTGCTCAAAGACGTTATTTCCCTCAAGATATGGCAACAGACTATATTGGATTTAGATGTGCTATGTCAAGAGTTGGTTCAAAATCAAAACAAAAAAATAAAACCAAAAACTAATTTAGTTTTTATTAATAAAATAAAAAAGTCCTAGCATATGTTAGGACTTTTTTAATACATTTAATTTATGGAAATAAAAGAACTTCATGCTCGCTTTTTAGAATGCACATCGGTATCAACTGATACTAGAAAAATTACACAAAACGCTATGTTTTTTGCTTTAAAAGGCGATAATTTTAATGGAAACACTTATGCAGAACAAGCTATAAATGTTGGAGCAAAATATGTTATTATAGATGAGGGAAAATTCAAGACATCATCTAAAACTATTCTAGTTAATAACGTGCTTGAAACACTTCAGCAATTAGCTTCATTTCATAGAGACTATTTAAAAATACCTATTATTTCACTCACTGGAAGCAACGGAAAAACAACCACAAAAGAACTTATCAATGCTGTACTGTCTAAAAAATTTAACACCAAAGCAACCGTTGGCAACTTAAATAATCATATTGGAGTTCCATTAACATTGCTTTCTATAAATAAAGATACTGAAATTGGTATTGTAGAAATGGGTGCAAACCATCTGAAAGAAATTGAGTTTTTGTGCAGCATTGCTAAACCAGATTATGGTTATATCACCAATTTTGGAAAAGCACATCTGGAAGGGTTTGGAAGTGTAGAAGGCGTTATTAAGGGAAAAAGTGAAATGTATGATTTCCTTATAAAAAATAATAAAACCATTTTTGTAAATGGACTAGACCCAATTCAAGTTGAAAAAACCAAGAATGCAAAAACCTTCTCTTTTGGAAATAATTCTAAAGATGTTGATGTTGAAATAAATTTTATTGAAGCTCAACCTAATGTTACTGTTAATTATAATAATCTATCCATAGAAAGCCATTTAATAGGTGAATATAATTTTAATAATATTGCATCTGCAATAGCAATAGCAAACTATTTTAAAGTTGATGACAATGACATTAAAGAAGCTATTGAGGAGTATGTTCCAACTAATAATCGGTCCCAAGTTTTAATAAAAGGTTCAAATAAAATTATTTTAGATGCCTATAATGCTAACCCAACAAGCATGTCTGTCGCTTTATTAAATTTTGATAAGCTGAATGATAAAAATAAAATAGTGATTCTTGGTGACATGTTTGAATTGGGACATGAAGCAGAAAAAGAACATCAAAACATTGTTGATTTAGCTTCTACGCTACTTTTAGATAGAATTATTTTGATTGGTGCCAATTTTTACAAAACTAAAATTGTTTCACCAAAGGTTGAAGTTTTTGAATCTTTTGATGATTTTAAAAATAGTTTCAACCATTCTGAATTAGAATTTGCAACGATTCTCATTAAAGGATCAAGAGGCATGGCATTGGAGCGAGTTTTAGAATTATTTTAAAAAGAGTTTAACTATTAAT
>DJWL01000203.1 GCA_002441545.1 Flavobacteriaceae bacterium UBA6231
TATTAATTTTTTATTTAATGAATAAATACAAAAGATTACTGTTAAGTGTTTTTTTAGATGCCATTGGATATATATCCTATTTAATTCCTGGAGTAGGTGAGTTGTCCGATATTATTTGGGCTCCATTATCTACTTGGATAATGACTAAGTTATATAAAGGAACTTCCGGAAAAGTTGCTGCTGTAATAAATTTTGCTGAAGAAGCGTTACCGGGATTTGACTTTATTCCAACTTTTACACTTATGTGGATTTACACCAATATTTTTAAAGAAAAAAAATAAGTATAATTAAACGAGGCTATCTAAAAAGTAGATAATCGCCGTCATTACGAACAATGTGAGGTAATCTTTTTGATTGATTACTAATAACATAAAGATTGCTTCGTTCCTCGCAATGGCTAAAAAACTATTTCTTTTAAACAGCCTCGTTTTGTGTTTTTATAGGTTATAAGTGAAGCCTACACTAATATTTCTTCCCATATTAAAATTATTATCAGTTTTTAATCTTGATAAATGATTGATATAGGTTTTATCAGTTAAGTTGTTTCCAGAAACACTTATGTTTAAATCATTTTTCAAAAATTGAACAGTACCTCCAAAACCTGCGCTCAATAGGTTATAACTTGGTGAAGTCGTTTCAAAAGCGCTTATATTGTTTTGACTAAAAGTGGATTTCAATTTTATAAATGCATATCCTTTTGCAATTAATTTACCGTCAAATTCTGCTCTTAATATGTTGCTTAAAGAGTTGGCTGGAATTAAAGGTAAATAATTATTATTTGAAAGTTTTCCTGTTACTGTTTCAAAACTAGATTCAAAGTGTAACCAATCTAACGGATGTGGGTGAAAATGTAATCCAAATTCACCTCCGTAAAGTTTCGCATCATCTTGAAGATAAACAAATACAGGTGCATCTGCTATAATGCCTCCATTCGGAGATAAAAATATATAGTTGTTAACCTTATTGTGAAAAGCATTTGCAAAAAGTTCTATATGTTCGTTTTTGTATTCTAAAGCTAAATCGGTTTGAAAATTTTGTTCGTTTTGTAAATCAATGTTTCCTTTTTCATAACGATTGGTTCCTTCATGAACACCATCAGAAGTGAGTTCTGCCAAGTTTGGAGCTCTAAATCCAGTAGCCAAGTTTAATCGAGCAGTAATTTTGTCAAAAAGATTAAACTTAATACCTGCAGAACCATTAAAACTATTGAATTTTATGTTGATTCCTGAAGCTAAATTGATAAGTCTATGATCATAACGTGCACCAATTTGAATATCAGCACTATCAAAATGAATATGAGAAACAGCTAAAAAACCTAAGTCATTTGTTGTGCCATCTGGTATTAATTCTTCAGGGCCATAATTGGTGTTTGCCTGATTCATTCCTTGAGCGCCTATAATGGTTTCAAAACCACCAAGTTTTGGCATATTATATTTTACATCATAGTTAAACGTTTTTAGTTTTAAATGTAATTCTGATTCTAAATATTCACCATTAAGAGCTTCTTCAGCAAATTCTTTTCTGTCATTGTATAAATACCCTAAATTGATATCTAAACTGGAATTATCGAAAAATATGTTGGATTTTGAACTAAAAACATGATTTGTTATTTCCTGAAAAGGGATTAAAGGTTTTTTGTTTTTTGATTGCTCACCTAAACCTTCTGGAATTCCTAGTTTTGAATTGTTGACATTATATCTAAATTCTGTTTTGAATTTAGTTGACTGGTATCCAATGCCAGTTTTAAAATCCTGCTCTCTAAAACGAGTGTTTGTTACACGATAATCTTTGGTTTTATAATCAGAATGTTCAGCAAGACTTCCTCTAAATAAAAATTTAAATTTATCACCAGAAGTTTTAATACTCGCTCCTGCATTATATCCTAAAGTGTTGCTAAAATAATTAGCGTTAACGTCACCTTTAGATGTGTTTGATAATGCAAATTTTTCGGGATTTAAGTATAATACACCTCCTAAGGCATCACTTCCATAAAGTAATGATGCAGGACCTTTTATTACTTCAACACTTTCAATACCACTGTCACTAATGCCAAGTCCATGTTCATCTCCAAATTGTTGATTTTCTAATCGTACCCCTTGAGTATAAACCAAAACTCTGTTGGAACTCAAACCTCTAATTACTGGTTTTCCAATACTCAATCCTGTAGAAACAATTTCCACACCAGCTATATTTGTGATGCCATCAGCTAATGTAACAGAACCATTTGCTTTCAAATCAGAAACTTTTTTCTGTTCGACTTTCATAACATTTTCACTTTGCAATTTGTGAAAAGGAGTAGATATAATAACATCTTCCATTTCAATAACAGAAGGTATTAAAAAAATGTTTAGTGGTTCTTTATTGGGAATAGTTATGTTAATTGATTGTGTTTCATAGCCTATCATTGAAAACAAGATTTTATGCGTGCCAGATGGTAAATTGCTAATTATAAAAGTTCCATTTTCTTTGGTTACACTTCCTTTTTCAAGATTTGGGAAATA
>DJWL01000144.1 GCA_002441545.1 Flavobacteriaceae bacterium UBA6231
GAAAGAGATCCGGGAACAAAGTGATACAGGAAAGCTCCTGAAAGAATACAGATATAATTATAAAAATTAGTTATGAGAAAATATTGGATTATAATCTTTGTTTTATTTCATTTTATTTCTGTAAACGGGCAAATGGATATCGTGCCCCCGTCTCCTCAGGCATCATCAATTTCAAAATTTGTGGAAAATGAAGTGTCCCTGAGTACAGGAACCGTGAATGTCAATGTGCCTATATACAAGTTTAACGTTGACGACGTAACGTTAGATATAAATCTGGCTTATAACACAAAAGGGGTTTTGGTAGCTGAAAATGCGTCTGATGTTGGACTGGGTTGGACTTTAAATGCCGGCGGGGTTATTACAAGACAAGTTAGAGGGAGACCTGATGAAAAATATATGGGGTACATGACCTTTAACTTTGTAGAAGAACTACAAAATAATTCTACTCTTAGGCAGACTATTGGAAATTTAAATCAAACAGGCAACAATCCAGTTTACTTGGACTTTATTCCCGATATGTACCATGTAACATTCTTAGGAAGAACGATTAAATTCATTTTTGATAATAAAACAAAAAAGACCGTTACTCAGCCTAAAAGTGATCTAAATGTTGAAGTTAACTTCAACCATGGAACCTATGAAATAAATGGCTTTAAGATAACAGATGAAAGAGGTACGCAGTACTTATTCACTACTTATAGTGATATGTTATTTAAAAGAAGTAGTCTTTCAGATTCGAATGATGAGACGATACCAGAGGATCAAAATATAAAAACAAGTTGGTATTTACAGAGCATTACTACCACAAAAGGAAAAATAATTACATTCGATTATGATCTAACCAATATTTTCACCTTTTCGAAAGTTGATGTTAAATCTCCTGTTTTAGATTCCAAGTTATATCGATCAACTATAAAACAATACTCCGTCAAATCGATTACTCATCCTCAAGGTAAAATCTTATTTGAAAAGTCTGCCCAAGACCGTTTAGATTTAAATGGTTCAAAAAAAATTGATAACATTAAAATTCTAGACAACAAATTTCAGCTTGTAAAAAAAATACAATTAAACCATGCATATAGTACAAGCAACACGCAAGGCATTGACCCGCTATTATTATCTTTGGATCCGCAATCATCGAAAAGGTTATTTTTAAATTCTGTTGAAATCAAGAATAAAAACGATATAAAAGTTAGTTCTTACTCTTTTGAATATGATTCTAAGGTATTACCCAACATACATAGTACCTCTATTGATTATTGGGGATATTATAATGGTTTCAGTAACCCTAAAAATCTACTTGCTACGACCGGAGTTAGGCGCGAAACTGTATTACAATATGCACGAGCCGGTTCCCTAAAGAAGATTACCTATCCAACAGGGGGCTATACGGAATTTGAATATGATTTAAATTACGCAAAATTACCAGACTTCGCCGGCACTCATTATCTCAGGGATTTTTATAAGGATTCTAATATTTTCAATCAAAATACTCTGGGTTTAATGAAAAATAATAACTACTTTAAAACGTACAACAATGACACGAATCCAAGTGCACAAGGGTATTATGAAGTTCCATTTGAGGTAAAGGGTGAAGCGGGACAAAAAATAGGTGTTAGCCTCAGTGCTTTGTTGGGAAGTAACTGCACACCTGATTTAAACACCTTAGGCTGTAATACCCAGATCCGCATATATACAGCGGGCAATAATCAGATTATTTCTTCAATTACTGAGGTAAGCCAAACTATTAATTTAGATCCGGGAAGTTATTATATTAGGGTTTCAAATCCCGCGTTTACTTATCACGATGCATTTATAGATCCTTTTGGATTCGAAAATAACCCTTTTCAGATAATTCTTAAATGGAGTGATGTAAAAATGGATCTACCGTATGGATTTATAGGAGGTGGTTTACGAATAAAATCCATAGTAAATAATGATGGTAATACTTCTATAAAGAAAAGCTATGATTATACTGGAATCAATGGAAAAACCACAGGATTTCTTTTAGGATTACCTAACACCTACTCTTATAGAAGTGGAAGCTTTGCACAATCACAAAACCTAATCTCAAGTTTAACTACCCAACCAGATTATTCCCTGTCATCTTATGACAATCAGGGTGTAGTTGCATATCAGCAAGTAAGTGAGTTTATCAGTGAAAATTCCGCTGCTAAAGGAACAACAATTTATACTTTTACAGCATTTAGAGATCAGGCTGAACATTACAAATTTCCATATTTTTATGCAATAGATTTTGGTTATCTCAGAGGTCTGCCATTAAAAATAGAATATAAAGATGGTAATAATAATACGTTAAAAATTGTTGAACATGAATATCGGTTCAATAACTCTAACCATCCTTTCGTGTGTTTTGATGACAATCATGCGAATACTCCGGAGACTTGCGGTGCCCAAAATGATATTTTAACATATTATTTGGGGTCTAATTTTAAGTTAACAAACCATTATATTGATTCTCATGAAATTTCTTCTATACCAATATATAATTTTTCAATTTATTGGATTGTGGATCCTATAACAAGCAATCTAGACATCATATTTGATAATCCCAGCACACATTATTATCGGGTATCTTTCTTTATTAGTGTTTTTTTTAGAAAAATATCTACAATTACAAAAAACTACTTAAATGGAAAATTAATATCTGAAACCACTAAGTTCCACCACAAAAATGCTGATCACTATCAAGCAGTTTCACAGCAAGATATTTTTTCGGATAACACTCAATCTCTAAGTTTATTTTCATACGCTCACGAAAAAGACAATCATTATTTGATAGGTAAAAACATGGTAGCCATTCCTTTGGAAACCACTGTTATCAGGAAGAAAGACAGTTTGGATACCGGCAAAGTCATTTCGCAGAGCCTGACTAAATACCCGGACACCCAGAGCGAAGCTGATACAAAAACCGCAGGGTTGCCCCTCC
>DJWL01000073.1 GCA_002441545.1 Flavobacteriaceae bacterium UBA6231
GTCCGATTTTTGGGGAGTATTATATTCTTCAAGTACTATACTATCAACCTTTTCATTTAATTCTAATTTGAAAAACGCTTTATTATTTTTGCTACTGTTAAATGTAGTAAGAACTAAGGCTATTATCATAATTATGAAACTAATCAAAAAAGTAGTTTCTTGAACCTTTCTTGGAAATATTTTGTCCAGCTGATTTTTAGTTTTATGATAAAATGATTTGAACATCTTTTAAGTTTAATTCCTTTTTCTTAAGATTGTTATTTTTAATGCACGCTAACGCTTTAGGCTATGTGCAGTGCGGGATTTCGAAGCCTTAAACTTTTCATCCAGTCGTAGCCAAATCTTTTATTTTCATTAATTACTATTTTTCCAAATCAAAGATTTGGCGGACTTAGAAAAGGGGAGAACTGTCAGAATTCCGACAATCGCCCGCATTGCATATGAGCCTTTGTTAGCAACTGTTTTTTTATTTTTGTTTAATTGTTATTCCTATTTTATCAAAAAGTTTTATTATTTCTAAAGTTTGAGATTCACTATTTGGTGTTCTTAAATTTCTTGTTTTTCCATTTTTTAGTTTTATGGTAAGCCTTATTTGTCCAAAAACTTTTTTTTGTATTAACCTGTCAATATCGTGAACATTAATATTTTTAGATATCGATTTCCGAAGTGAATGATAAATAATAACAATGAGTGATAAAATTCCTGTTAATGCCCAAAGTGCAGCTAGAATTTCGCTCTGGTTTTCGGTAAAATGTAAAATATTTAGAATGGAACTAATAACAATAATAGTCAGCAAAATTATAGCACCGAAAAAATGGAGTTTCTGGTTATCTTTTATTTTTATTAATTTCTCTTGTTCGTTGTATTCGATGTACATCCTGTAGTTTGTTTTAAATATTTGCTAACGCTTGAGGCTATGTGCAGTAGCGGATTCGAAGGTGATTCGTTTTCGGTCGGCACGACCGATAAGGAATCGTCGAGAAGCCAAGTTCCCGACTGCGCCCGCTATTGCATATGAGCCT
This sequence comes from Flavobacteriaceae bacterium UBA6231, assembly GCA_002441545.1. Lineage (GTDB taxonomy): Bacteria > Bacteroidota > Bacteroidia > Flavobacteriales > Flavobacteriaceae > Yeosuana. Next base: position 1,023 of record DJWL01000073.1, read on the forward strand.
TTGTTATGGGCTGGGTTTATTTTGAATTATCTTTAAAATCATCAATAATTGGTTCTGGATATTCATTCATATAGGTTTCTTCTAGTTTTTTTAGGATATCATCTTTTATTAAAGTCCTATTTTTTTTCAAAAATGTGAATTTTAGGCATATTAAAACAGACTTGTGTTCAACAAATCTTAACAATACAGTAGGAATAAAAAGAAGAAATGCTATTCCTGTAGCTAATTTGGGGTTTATGATTGTCGTATACTCATAATTTATAAACCATAAAAAAACTAGAATTACTATAAAAAACACATAAGCCCACGCAATATTATTCATTTTTGTACTCTTAGGTATAAATTCAATTTCAAGAGCACGCTCTTTTTTTAATTCATAGTCTTTTTTTGCTAGTTGAAATTTTTGATAAATATTATCATCGATTAATTTTTTTAAAAGACCAGATTGATTATCCATTGTATCTTGTTGAGTTTTTAGTTTTGCTAAAATCTTCTCATCGTTTCTAGAATATTCTTTAACAGCAGCAATAAATTCTTCATCTGGATATTCTGACAATTCAGCCACTTCACCATTTGTTAATTGGCCTTCAGCCATTCTAACACTTATTGAATAAATATCTTTTTCGTCTATCGCGCCTTCGTCTAATGCTTTTTTAGCTCTATAATTTATGTCTTTAATAACGTTTAAACTTGGCGCCCTGTTATTTCTATACTTTGCAATATAGGTTGATAAGCCTCCTTTAGCTAATGTTCGGACGTTAACGGAATCTTGGCTCGGATTGGATAACCATAAAAGAGATAGTAATTCATTAGCACTTATTTTAAATCTATCGTGAAGTTTATAGCCTATCCCAGAATAGTAATCTCTATGAAAGGAATTATTTAAAAACCAACACTTTACATCTGAAAATTCTTCAATATTTGTTCCTCTATTTGATTGCACATAGAAATATGCAATTGTATCGTTTAGTGCACTTAATCGTTGCTGTTTTCTGATTACTAATAATTCTTTATATTTTTCACTTTTTTTGGCCTTTTGAATTAAATCCTTAATTCTTGTTTCGTATATGTTGTCAATTTCAAATTTTTGAATCAATGAATCAATACTATCTTTAATTCTTTCTAATTGAGTTTTGTCTAAGTTACGTCTAATACAAGCACCAAAGACATCTGCTTCATTTGTTAACCCAATGTCTTTATTTGCAAAATCTTGAATCCGAGTACTCAATAATACCTTGACTTGTTCAATTGTACTGTATAAAATTGAAAATTTGAACCCCATTCTTTTACACAAATCGAAAAGTTGATTGCAAGTTAAGTATGCTTCTTCAGTGTTCAGATTAATAAGACTTATGAAAAAATTAGTATCAATTAAAAGTTCGGACTTTGAAACAGGTTTTTTAATATTGAATTCTAAGTATGATGAAATTAAGCTTCCAAGATAAATATCACTTAATATTTTAAATATTATTGAATCATTAAATTTTGAAGATATATATTTGGGAATAATATAATTGAAGTCTAAATCTTCATTATTTTTATCAGCGAAAAGGTCAATTTTCTGGGAGACAACAAACCTGATTAATTCATCAAAATCTGAAATTGAATTATTAAGATTGCAGAAGTTTTCAAAATCAGTTTTAAGAATTTGTAGGTTTTTATATTCTGAATTTATATTATCATCAATTTCGTTAAAAACAAATGAATTAATCATAAAGCCTTTGTCATTGTAATAGGCGAAAACATTCTCATCAGATATTTCTATACTTATTTGTTTTAAAATAAAATCTAAAACACTTATTGGAAGGTCTAAACCAAAATACCCGCTTATTTTGCTTTGTATTTCAGTTATATTTTTTCCTTTTACGTTACTACAACCTTTCTCATTTGCATATTCTACAATAGCTTTTTTAACAATTGGGAAGAATATCTCAACTATACTGCTATGTTTTGAGTTACTTGTCTCTTTCAAATGAGAAAGGAGAGAATATGTCATTAATGTAGCTTGATTCATAATAATTATTTTTGATTATTGGTGTTTTTTACCTTGCCCATAACGTTCTGGCTATGTGCAGTGCGGGATTTCGAAGCCTTTCTTATTCTCTCCCGACTGAGCCAAATCTAATTTTTTCATTAATTACTATTTTACCAAATCAGCGATTTGGCGGATTTAAGAAAGCGCAATTTTGCCAAATTCCCGACAAATTCCCGCATTGCATATGAGCCTTTGTTATGGGCAGAATTTTATTAGTTCATTTATGATTTTATTATCTATTAATACTATTTTATCCCAATATTAAAGCAGTTAAATTTCAAATTCAATATCTTCAAAACCTAGTACGCATTTCGAGCCGCTGCATGTCATATATTCAATTTCCGCAATTATTATAAAATTACCCTTGTTTTTTACTTTGATCCGTTGTTTAAAAGTGGTTTTTGTATCAAAATAGCTTATTTGTAATTCAAAAATTTGATCATAAACAGAGTGCCCTTTTTCTTCTGTAGTTTTTCCTATCAATTATAATTGTTACTCTTTTCAAAAATAAAAGTAGTAGGAACTGGCCCGTTTTTAGGAACATTTTGAGAATATAAATGATAATCCTGTTCAATTGTTGCTACGATTATCAATTCGTATTCTGTATCCGATAGTTTCTTAGTATCAGTTGTCCATTTAACAGGTTCAAGGATTTGCGAATAACTTGTTGTAGTTATTAAGAGTAATAAGCCGAGTATTTTTTTCATTTTATTCATTTAATAATTCATTTATTTTAGTTACAATGTTTTTATCACTTGGACGGAGGGTGCGATTAATAAAACCGCCTTGTTTATTGACAAAGACATAATGTGGAATTCCTTCAATTCCAAACAGGGTTTGTAGCTCGGTATATTGTTTATCATTTAAAAAAACATGTGTCCCTTTGAGTTCTTTTTCAGTGATCGTTTTCTGCCAATTTTCTTTTGTGCTTCGGTTACAAAGAAATAAAAATTCGATGGGCTTATCTTTAAACTGGTCAATCAATGTCATTGAGTATGGAAATTCTTTTAAGCAAGGAACGCACCAAGTTGCCCAAAAATCGACATAGACTACTTTGCCTTTATACTTACTGAATAGTGAATCAACAAATGTTGAATGCGTTTTTATCTCTAGTCGTTCGGCTTTCTTTGTTTCTTGTTTGTTAATCTCAAGAATTAAAAAATTCTTAAGAAATTTGTTTTTAATTAATTCTGAGTTGATTTCAGCCAGAGTATCAGATTTTTTATTTAATGAATAAAAATATCTTGCAAGAGCAAAGTCTTTGGAAAATCCTGTAGAATTGGTATTAATGTATTGAAGTAAATCTAACCCTTCTTTTCTTGCTTGTCTATATAAATGATTATTGTACGAATAAAGAAGGAATGCGGTATGATAAAAAGAGAAAAATTCATTGTCATTAATATCTTCCTTAAATATCTCAGTAAAGTATTCCTGAGGGATTTCAAGAGAATCGATATTTATGTTATTCTCCTTGGCATGAATTGCTGGATATTGCAGCAGCAGATCAAGTTTTTTATATTTTGTAAAATCTTCTGCCCAAGTTTTAAAAACAGCGGCATCAGTTGTTTGTAATAGGCTATCCAACACAGACATTTCCATATCTTCAATATTGTTTTGATAGGCCAAATAGTCTAGAGGAGAATAGGTTTCAATTATCTTAAAATACGCTGCTCTGCTTAAAGTATTTCGTGTTTTTCTAATAAATTCATTTACAAATTGATTGTCAGTAACTCTAGTTCCTCCAATAACTTTTGCAAAGTATGAATCGTTTGGATATTTGTTTTGAGGATCGTTTAAGATATCTGCATCAATTGTAAGAAATAAACTATCGTTAGGTACACAGATTAGGTACGCAGGTACCTTCCCAAAGATAATAAATAAATCCATTTTAGAGTAACAAGGAATTGATATTTGAAACGAGCCATCATCTTTTATTTCAACAGTTTCTATTATTTGAAGTTCTAATAAATCATGGTGAAAAAGATTAAAGTTTTCAACCTCTTTATGCTTTTCAAAATTTAAGATTTTACCCGCAATGATTACCTTACCATCAGGTTCAAAATTGGAATGATTACAAGACGATAATAATATAACGAGAAGTGAAAGTGTTGTTAATTTAAGTTTCATATTTTTTATTTTAATTTTGCCCATAACTTTCTGGCTATGTGCAGTAGCGGCTTCGGAGACTGATTTGTTAGCGGTCGGCACGACCGTAAGAAATCGTCGAGAAAGCCAAGCTCCCGACTGCACTCCGCTATTGCATATGAGCCTTTGTTAGCAACCGTATTTTATTTGTTTTCAAAATATATTTTAACTTTATTGATACAGGTTTTGTATGCTTTAAACCGTTCAGTCAAAGGATAATTTTTTGTGTGTAAGATAGGGATTACTATTTGATTTCCTCCAAATTTATTATAAGTGTTTCCGCAAATACTAACAAATGTTTTTGTTTTTTTTGGTTGATAGTATGGGCTCGAATTTTCTTTTCCAATTATTTTAGGTTCAGAATTAGTTAAAAAATCATTTTTAGAATTATAAAAACCTAACTTTTGAAGCCAATAATTAACCTGAAGTGACATTGGAAATATATATTCAATTGAAGGGTTTGCTAATAAAATATCTTCTATATTTTCAATTCCTATTTTGGCTTCATTTTCAGGAATATAAACAGTTTTTCCTTTTGGAGAATGAGGTAATGAATTATTACACAGATTTGTGATATATACTTGTTCAGGTTTAATATTATTATTGGTTAAAAAAGATAAATAGTCAAATGTTTTTTTAGCTAGTCCATATTTTCTTTTTTCCGATTGAATAATTGGGATAGAAGCGAAATAGTAATTCGCGAATAAAGCGTAATTAGCAATTGTATCAGAGTTTTGTAATCTTGGGTCGTGACCGATAATGAGAGCTTTTGCTTTTTCTTTTGATTTCCAATCTTGTGTTTTCATCGGGTTTTATTTATGGTTGCTAACGAGTTTGAATATGGCAAGTTGC
>DJWL01000028.1:0-25968 GCA_002441545.1 Flavobacteriaceae bacterium UBA6231
ATGAATTTCGTTAAAGAGTGTTTGTAAATCCCAGGTTCTAAAATCTTCTGTGTTTACTTTTTCTTCAGTTTGTGTCCTGTTATAAAACTGCCATCTGTTTTGATTAAAATACTGCCAGTATAAATTGGCTAAAACACTTTCAAGAATATTTTTTGTTGGAAACTCACTTTTATCAATTTCATTTTTAAAATTATTTATAATCTTAAGTTGCGCATCTTCTTCTAAAATAAGAGCAAACTTGCTTTTAAAAAGCATGGTTTTTATAAGCTGAGGTTCGTTTTTTTCTTTTTTAGCAAGCAAATAAATTTGTTCTACAATATTTAAAGCAGATTTTGGTAACCCTTCAACTTCTTGTTGTTCAACTTTTTCCCAAAGATTTTTATAATCGGAATTTTGACTGTTGCTTATGTTAGTAAGTAAAAAAATTGTTAAAAAAAATACAGTTTGTCTCATTTGTGTTAATTTGGAACTAAATTACTTTCAAAAGCTATTCCAAAAAATACTTTTTAAGTAAAAAGTTTCGTTTGTAAAGTAAATTTAATTTTTAGTTGAAAAAGAAACATGAATTTTATTATCAAATTGTTATGAGAAAATTTATTTACCTACTGCTTTTTCCATTAATATCAATCAGTCAAAATCAATTAGACAGTATTGATAATTTGTTTAAACACAAACAATTTGATAAAGCAGAAATTACATTGTCGGCATATTTAGTACAACACCCTAACGATTTAAAAGCTATTGAGTTATTAGGAGATACTTATGGGTATCAAGAAAAATGGGATAATGCCATTGATAATTATAAAATTTTGGTTGAAGCCAATCCAAATAGTGCTAATTATAATTATAAGTATGGTGGCGCTATGGGTATGAAAGCATTATCAGTTAGTAAATTAACAGCTTTAGGAATGATAGGTGATATTGAAAACTCATTTCTTATGGCAGCCAAGTTAGACCCCAAGCATGTTAACTCACGTTGGGCATTGGTAGAGTTTTATATGAAATTACCAGGTATTTTAGGAGGAAGCAAAAGTAAAGCATTAAAGTATGCACAAGAATTAGAAAACCTATCAAAAGTAGATGGCTTTTTAGCAAAAGGCTATATTTATGAATATGATGATCAACCAGAACTTGCTGAAAAGTTTTATAAAATGGCTATAAATGAAGGAGGTTCTTTATGGTGTTATGATAAGCTTACTACTTTTTACGAAAAACAAAAGCAACCAGAAAAAGCTTTGGCAAATTTGGAAGTTGCAAACGAAAAACACCAAAGTAACGAACTTCATTATCAAATAGGAAAGTTAGCTGCCGAGTATAATATAGAATTGCAAAAAGGAGTGCAATGTTTACAAACGTATCTCAAAAATTATTCTCCTAATGATGGTGTTCCAAAAGCATGGGCACATTACAGATTGTCGCAAATTTATGCACATAAAAAAAATAAAGCTGCAGCTTTAAAGTATATTGATTTAGCACTTGCCGAATCTCCAGAAATGAAGTCTTTTAAGATGGAAAAACAAAAAATTTTAAAGCTTTAAAATGTATAAAACATTCGCGTATTAGAGACTAAAAAAGTATCTTTGAGACACTCAAAACCATGACATGAATGTACATTTTATAGCTATAGGTGGTAGTGCCATGCACAATTTAGCGATAGCTTTACACAATAAAGGATATCAAGTAACAGGTAGTGATGACGAAATTTTTGAACCATCAAAATCGCGGTTATCAGCAAAAGGTATTTTACCTGAATCGTTTGGTTGGTTTCCTGAAAAAATTACCACAAATATTGACGCTATTGTTTTGGGTATGCACGCTAAAGCAGATAACCCAGAACTTTTAAAAGCCCAAGAAATTGGGGTTAAAATTTACAGCTATCCAGAGTTTTTATACGAACAATCAAAACATAAAACACGTGTTGTTATTGGTGGTAGTCATGGTAAAACCACTATTACATCTATGATTTTGCACGTAATGCATTATCATGATATAGATGTAGATTATATGGTTGGTGCACAGTTAGAAGGTTTTGATGTGATGGTAAAGCTCACTGAAGACAATGATTTTATAGTGCTTGAAGGCGATGAGTATTTAAGTTCTCCAATAGATAGAAGGCCAAAATTTCATCTGTATAAACCCAATATAGCCTTGTTAAGCGGTATTGCTTGGGATCACATCAATGTATTTCCCACTTATGATAATTACGTGGAACAGTTTCGCATTTTTGTAGACTCAATCGTTAAGGGTGGAAGCATTACCTATAATGATGAAGACCCAGAAGTAAAACGTGTTGTTGAAGCTTCAGAAAACACGATTAGAAAATTACCATACCATACGGCAGAGTATACAATTGAAAACGGACAAACACTTTTGGAAACGCCTGAAGGGTCACTACCTATTGAGGTTTTTGGGAAGCATAATCTAAATAATTTAGCTGGTGCTAAATGGATTTGCCAGCATATGGGTATTGATGAAGATGATTTTTATGAAGCTATTGCCAGTTTTAAAGGTGCTAGTAAACGCTTAGAAAAAATAGCAGAAAGTAAAACCAGTGTTGCGTATAAAGATTTTGCGCATTCACCAAGTAAGGTAGAAGCAACAACAAAAGCTGTTAAAGAACAATACCAAGATAGGACTGTGGTAGCTTGTTTAGAATTGCATACGTATAGTAGTTTAAATGAAGAATTTTTAAAAGAGTATAAAGGTACTTTAGATGCTGCCGACGTTGCTGTTGTATTTTATTCGCCTCATGCTGTTGAAATTAAAAAACTAAAAGAGATTACTAAAGAGCAAATTTCGAATGCTTTTGAACGAGATAATTTGATTATTTATACCAATCCAGAAGATTTTAGAACCTTTCTATTTTCTCAAGATTTTAAAAACAAAGCATTGTTGCTTATGAGTTCTGGTAATTATGGCGGATTGGATTTTAATGACGTTAAAGCACTGATTGAGTAGTTTTTAATTTAAGCCTTAAATTACTGGTATATACTTAACTGGAAATTTAGAAAGAACTTTCAGAATAGGTAAGTAGCAGCAATTATTTATACCCATTGAAGTGTGCGCCTTTTTCACTTATTTGGTTCAATATGAATCAGAACGTGTCCCAAATTCTGTATTTCATTTCTAAGATGGTCTTTTAGTTTATGAGAGATATCATGTCCTTCTTTTACTGAAATATTTCCATCAACTATAGCATGTAAATCTACATGGTATTTCATTCCTGCTTTTCTAATAAAACACTTTTCAGTTTCTAAAATCCCTTCCACTTTGATAGATTCTTCTCGAATTTCTTCTAAAAGGTCATCATATAAGTGTTCATCCATTATTTCTCCCAAAGCTGGTCTAAAAATCAAATAGCTATTGTATAATATAAAAGCAGAAGCAAATAAAGCTGCCCAATCATCGGCCGTTTCATATCCTTTTCCAAAAATTAATGCGATTGAAATTCCAATAAAAGCCATTACGGAAGTTATTGCATCACTTCTATGATGCCAAGCATCTGCCTTTAGGGACGAACTATTTGTTTCTTTACTTTTTTTTATGACAATTCTGAATGAGATTTCTTTCCATAAAATAATACCTCCAAGAATAATCAAAGTCCAAGATCTAGGAGTTTTATGAGGTGTTTGTATGTTTTGAATACTCTCGTAAGCAATAATTGTCGCAGAAGTAACCAGAAAAGCTACAACTAAAAAGGTAATCAAGGGTTCGATTTTTCCGTGCCCATATGGATGATTTTCATCTGCTGGTCGGTTTGCATATTTTAATCCAAAAAGAACCAGTAATGAAGAAAAAATATCCGTTGTTGATTCAATCGCATCTGCTATTAGGGCATAAGAATTTCCAAAAAATCCCGCAGTTCCTTTGATTAAAGCTAAACAGGTGTTTCCAATTATGCTAAAATACGTTGTTTTTATAGCGGTTTGTTCTTTACTCATTGTTTTCTTTAGGCAGCATATAACTAGTAGTATGACATTAAAATATTTTAATGTCACACATTAAGCGAAATTAGTTGAAAGTCTTATAAAATTAAGGTTGTTTAACTTCTTATTTTAATTTTTCTTTAAAAAAAGCAATAGTTCTATTCCAAGCTAAGTCGGCAGCCTCTTTATCAAAACGTGGTGTGGTATTGTTATGAAACCCGTGATTAACATTTGGATATATATAAACTGTGTATTCAATATTGTTTGCCTTTAACACACTTTCATAAGTTGGCCAACCAGCATTCACTCGGGTATCTAAACCTGCATATTGTAATAATAAAGGAGATTTAATTTGAGCAGCTTCTTCATCTGCTGGTTGTCCTCCATAAAAAGGTACTGCTGCTTTTAGTGTTGGTAGTTTAACAGCCATCATATTGGCAATCCATCCGCCAAAGCAAAAACCAACCACACCAATATTTCTATCACAATCTTTATGAGTTTTTAAATAGTTATAAGCAGCAATAAAATCTTCTAACATTTCATTACGGTCACGCTTTTTTTGAAGTTCTCTGCCATCATCATCATTTCCAGGGTAACCGCCAAGTGGTGTTAAAGCGTCTGGAGCCAAGGTTATAAAACCTTCAATAGCAGCACGTCTGCCCACATCTTCAATATAAGGATTCAAGCCACGGTTTTCATGCACTACCACAATACCAGGTAACTTGGTTTTACTATCACTAGGTTTTGATAAAAGGCCTTTAATTGTGCCGCCACCTTTAGGTGATTCATATGTAATATAGTCTGAATCTAAACGATTATCATCTGGTTTTACTAAAATGCTATCTACATAATTTGGTGAGATAAAACTTAAAAGCGATGAAACAGTTAAACCGCCAATAGCGTATAGTGATAGTTTTTCAACAAATTGACGTCTATCTATTTTATTGTGAGCATAATCGTCATACAAATCAAAAACTTCTTGACTAATATCTTCTTTTTTTAATGACATCATAAAAATATTTTTAGTTATTCTGAGACTACAAATGTTTTAAGCATGTTTTTGCTAGCTGGATTAGGTACTTCGGAAATTAAAACATATTTTCCAGGAGTAAGGGTTACATTAAAATAACCGGTGTCTCCTGCTAACATATTGTTAACACCTCCTAAAAAAGTAACTCCTTTTGGTGCAGGCTCTATAAGACCTTTTGGATTGGACCAATCCATCCAGCTATTTAAGTCTTCCAAATTAGCGTTGTCATCTAATTTAGCAAGATTAACATCATGGCCTATAAAGTTTTCATGAACAATTTGATCTTTATAAAACACAGAGAAACAATGGTTGCCTTTACTTATAGAATCATTAAAAACAATTCCATCAGTACTTGAAATTTCAACTTTAATATCGGCTGAAGGTTCTGAGTTTCCTGAGTTAGTTTGAGAAACAATAACTTCCTTGGCCATTCCCATAGATGTATGCCACATACCATTGCTCATTTTTACATAGCACTCTATTATATAATATCCAGGATCTAGTTTTACAGTTGTTTCAGCAATGAGACCAGGAGAGATTAAACCTGAACCTCCTAAATTTTTCAACTCCATAAACCATGCAGGTAGTTTTCCAAATTCAGCAAAGCCTTCTTCTGCTTTACCTTCATTAATAAGCTTCATACCACTATCAAATGGTGGTAAAACACGAGTTTTAACACTGTCTAAAGTTATACCTTCAGGGTATTTGTCTATAAGAAAAAAATGGGTTTGTGGAGACGCATTATTATATTTGAACGTGTTCCAGCCAGAAGGAATAGAATCTGCCATTTGAAAATCCATGTTTTCAGTAAGAATGTTAATTACATTTTCTTTTTCAATGGTAGTTTCTTCTGCTTTAGTTTGTTTTTTGTCAGATTTACAGGATAGAATATTTACTATAACAAATAAACTTAAAAGGGTAAAAAAAATAGTCTTAAATGACTTAAGATAAACATGAGTTTTCATAAAAATTAATGTTTGGTTGATAACTGTATTTATGTAACTCAATAAATATAAGTAACTTATATTAAAATTGCAATCTAAAACTCACATTAGGTGTAATGCCTAAAGATTCATTTTCCTCTTTTGATACAACCTCTTGGTTATCTATGGTATAAATGGTATAATAAGTATTGATGATATTTTTTTTATTGGTAAGGTTCCAAACCGATGCACCAATAGTTGCATGAGTATTATTTGATACGTTAAATTGGTAAGTAACAGAACAATCAGCACGCAAATAATCTTTTAAATTACCGCTGTTTGGATCTTCATAATTTATAGAGCCGTCAACAACTTCATTATTTGAAACGGGTGTAGTTGAAGGTTTTCCAGAGTGCCAGTTTAGGCCCATTGCAAATTTAATATTATTGTAGGTATATGTACTTGCTAAAGTGACTGCATGACGAATATCTGCATTGTTTGGAAACGATTCGCCATTGTTTAAGGAATCAAATGTGTAGTCGTTTTTGCTGTAAGTATAACCAATCCAAGTGCTAACAACATTATTAAATTGCCTGTTTATTAATAAGTCAATACCCTTGATTTGGTAACTTCCAATGGCATTTGTAAACTGATATTGGTTTTGAAAACCTTGACTTCTGGTGGTTATGCCATCAACTTTTTTAATATATCCTTCTGCGCTAATTAAGAGGTTATTTTTATTATAATGAATGCCTGTTGATATTTGCTTGCTTTTAATAATAGGGATGTTGGTATTATTTGAAAGTATCCAGCGACGTTTTTCAATACCTAAAAAATCATTTTGCAAATCAATAACCTGTGAAGTAGTTTGGCTTTTGAACTCACCTAAAATTTCAAATCTGAAAGCATTTAAAAATCGCTGACTAAAACTTAGCCTTGGCTCAATTAAAAACATATCAAACTTTTGATGATAATTAACACGAGTTCCAAATTTTAAATTGGTTTTGGCATTATTTGATAGTAAAGAACTTTCGGCATAAATGGCATGACTGCGAATAACTTCTTTGATATAACTTCTAAAAACCGGATTATTAACATCTTCAAGATTGCTTACGCCAATTTCAGAAAACTGATAACCTCCATTAAATTTTAAATGATGATTCATGTTATAATTTACATCAAAATTTACTGAATGATCATTTACCTCATTCTCTTGTATTAATCTTTGATTGTTAAGGATATCATAGTTTGTAGCATCCAAATTGTAATTAGACATATACACTTGGGTTGTAGTTGATAAGCTTTCGTTCCAATCTCTAGTGTAGATAATACCGGTAGCAAGATTTTGTTGTGACAATTTACTGTTTAAAGATTCATTGTTATCGTTGATAGTGGATTGTTCATCATAATTCAAGTTGTTGTTTACATTTAAAAAATGAATTCTAATTCTATCTGTTTTAGTGATATCGTATAAGAATTTTGCTGTAATATCATAAAAATAGAAATCCTCGTTTTGAGAGATTGAGTAACTGTCATCTTTGGTGCTGGTTAAATCTGAATCCTGAAAAATGCGTTTAAAATATTGATCGTAAGTTGGAGTTACAACTAAATCGGTAATAGAACGACGTGTGGATAACTGCAATTCAGTTTTTTTTGATAAAGGGATTTTTGCGTAGGCATCTGCATTTATCAGGTTAAATCCTGCGCCTGCTTTAAATATATTATCAATTTTGTCGGAGAGTTGCATATCAATAACACTTGAAATACCATCACCATATTTAGCTCTGGTTCCATTTTTTGCAACATTTACTTGCTTTGTGGTATAAGGATTAAAAGCTGAAATTAATCCAAAAAAGTGACCAGATTGATACATTTTAATACCATCCCAAAGAAATAAATTTTGGTCGTGTGTTCCACCTCTAACATTAATATTTGTTACGGTTTCATCTACACTTAAAACACCTGGTAAAGCTTGTATGGTTTGTAAAACATCTGGTTCTATAAGTCCTGGTAAAATACCAAAGGTTTCGGGTTTTATAGTAGTTGTTCCGTCATTTAATTGGGTAATACCTTTAGTTAGATAATTGGAAACAATAATTTCTTGTAGTCTTTGAGTTTTTACTGGCTCTGTAATCTCATCAGAAACTCTTACAACTATAAAACGGTTGTCTAAAATTTCGAAATCTAAATTGGTTTCATTTTTTAGAAAAGCAATAACTTCTTCTAAAGTTAGGTTTTCTTCTGGGACGGTTGAAATTTTGCCTTTAATGGTTTGGTCGGCATAAGAAAAACTAACGTTATATTTTTTTTTCAAGAATTTTTAAAACAGATAAAAGCGGTTGCTCTTCTTTTTGAATAGTTTGAGCTTTAAAACTTGAAAAATTCAAAAAAAATAAAACTATTAAAAAAGAAAGGACACCTTTTCTAGTCACGTTTTAGTGTTATAGTATTGTTGTTTTTACTATAAGTTAAATGTAAAGGTAAAGTAATTGATTGTAAAGCTATGTTCATATTGTTATGAGAAAAGCCGCCAGTAAATAATTGTTTTGTATCTATGTTATCGGCTATAATAGTTACGCCATATTGTCTTTCAAATTCTGATAAAACTTCTCTAAAGGGTAAGCTTTTAAACAGACTTTCGTTATTTAACCATGAAGGCGTTGGGCTGTTTTCTTTTTCTTTAGCAATTTTTCCCCCATCAATAATTAAAAAACTGTCACCAGCTTTTAATTTGGTAAGTTGAGAATTAAATGTAACGCCAACAACACCTTCATAGCAAATAACCTCAAAATAATGATCTCTTTGTTTGATATTAAATTGAGTTCCATATACGGTAACGGTTCCAGCTTTGGTTATCACGTTAAATGTTGATCCTTTAGCTACTTTAAAAAAGGCTTCTCCATCAAGTTCAACATTACGTTCATTTTTCCAAGATTTTTTATTGTAGGCCAAAAAAGTTTTTGCATTAAGTGATACTGTAGAAGCGTCAGGCAATTCAACAGTTGTTTTTTCAGCTAACGATGTTGATATGGTTGTATCAATAGTAGTTGTGTAATAATATAAACTGAAACAAATAGCTAAAATCGCAGCAACTTTAATAAATGGTTTAACCCAATTGGTTTGTTTTTTTGAAGAATGAATAGATTTCAAAACACGGTCAAGTTCTTTTGATGTATCAAAATCTTCTGCCTTAAAAGCTTTTGCACCATTTGATAATTTCACTAAATCATCATAATCTTCAAGCTTTTTAAACGCTTCAAGTTCTTGATCATTTAGATCATTATCTAACCATTTTGATATTAAATATTCTTTTTCCATGTTTTCTTAATACAACTATATAACAATTAACACTTATTTTTTCCTACCTAGTTTAATAAAATTATTTTTTTAAAACTATAGTTCTTTTATTTCTTGTCTTAATTTTTCCAAAGCGCCATAAATTCTTTTTTCAACAGCTTTCGTTGAAATATCTAAAATTTCTGCAATTTCTTTAAACCGTTTTCCTTCAACTCGATTCATTAAAAAAGCCACTCGTTGTGCTTCTGTTAAATTTGAAAGTGCTCTTTGTAATTTTTCCATATACTGGTTTTCCTGCATTAAAAACTCAGGGTTTTCATTGGTATATGATTTAGGCTTGGTTTGCTGATGTTTTAAAACAACCTTTTGATGAGCAACTTCATTTAACATTAAATTGTTACCTGTTGTAAATAGAAAACTTTTTGCTTTGTCGGGAGATATTTTTGAACAATTCTCCCATAATTTAATAAATGCTTCTTGAACCTTGTCTTTGGGGTTCAATAGCTCACCAAATTTATAATACAAATAGTTGTGTAAATCTTTGGAGTGCTTATTGAAAATGGAAGAGAAAAGATGCTCTTCGCAAATATTGTCATGAAGTTGTTTCTCCATTATTATATTGTGGTTTAAGGCACTAAAATATAAAAAAAGGAAACAAGGGGTAGGAATTTTTAAATCTAAAATGTTTTATAATCAAAAAGCGCCTCATGTTAAACTAAAAATTATATATCATGAAAAGATTACTATTACTACCTTTTTTTGCCCTTTTAATGTTTATGTCTTGTCAGCAAGAAGTTGTCGACGTGACTGCACCTACAGAAGGAGAAGCACTTGTTGCATCATCAACGCTAACAAGTTTTATGGCCAAAACATCTATCAAAGACGGGTCTGAAGACAATATCATTGACAGAGCAAATTGTCTGTCAGTTGATTTACCCGTTACGGTTATTGTGAATGGTATTGAAATCATTATTGATTCTAAAGAAGATTATGCAGCTATTAAAGCTGTTTTTGATGAGTTTGATGACGATGATGATAATTTGGAAATAATGTTCCCTATCACCATTATTTTATCAGACCATACTGAAGTAACTATTAACAGTAGTGCAGAACTACAAGAATTGGTACAGCAATGTATTGGTGAGGATGAGCCGGACGACGATATTGAGTGTATAGACTTCCAATACCCTATTTCGTTTTCAATCTATAACACACAGTTCCAAGTGATTGATGTTGTGACTGTTGAAAGCGACAGACAATTACATCATTTTATTGAACGTGTTAAAGATGGAGAGGTTTTTGCCAGTATTGATTTTCCTGTAACCATGGTGTTAAGCGATGGGTCAACTGTAGTGGTTAACAATAATCAAGAATTGCAAGCTACCATTCAAGATGCCAAAGATGCCTGTGACGAAGATGATGATAATGATTTTCATGACCATGATTTTACTAAAGAACGTCTAGACTCACTTTTGGTTACGTGTCCATGGGTTGTTCATGATGTGGACAGAAACGGAGAGAATTTAAATGATCAATATCGTGATTTCGCAATGATATTTAAAGAAGGTGGAATAGTTAAAGTACGCGCAAGAAATGGGGATATGCTAACAGGTACTTGGAGCACACGTATTACAGATCACGGAGCCTTAATAAAACTGGAATTTGACACCTTAGTTGATTTTACCTTAGAATGGTTTGTTTATGATATTGAATACGATAGAATAAAACTATTTACCGAAGGAGGAAATAAAATAATCTTGGAAAAGAAATGCGACATAGTTTTTGAACAAACCATAGAGAGGATAAAAAATTACTTAACAGAATGTTATTGGGGAGTTGATAGATTAAATGTAAATGGAAGTGACAAAGAAGATGATTATATAGGTACACCTTTAAAGTTCTTTGCAGATGGCACTGTTAAGATTCGTGTGAACGGAGAGTTTATAGCCGGAACATGGGATGTCTTGCAAGTGAATCTTGGTTTTGCATTACAAATACACCTAGAAGGCAGAGCCGATTTAGAATTGGTATGGTTAATTACATCTTTGGAACCCGATTTTATTAAGCTTGAAAACTTGAACAATAAAATGGAGTTGGAAAGACATTGTTTTGGTGGTGATGCCGATGTAACTTTTATTGAAAATGTGCTTAATGCAGGTGTTTGGAGCGTAGCGCTTTACAAAGATGGCGATAATGATAAAACAAGCGACTATTTTATGTACAGTATGGATTTCATGGAAAATGGATGGGTAAAAGTAACAGACCCAAACAACGGAATCATAGATGGTTCTTGGCTATCTTATAGAAATGATGGTTTACGTCTTGCTTTAAATTTTGGAATCGAACCACCGTTCCAAGAGCTTAATTACAGATGGAAAATAACCTCGGTTTCAGAAACAAAAATCGAATTAAAAGATTTTAGTTCAAGCGGAACTGTTGAAAGGACATTGATATTAGAACGACAATAGAAATAAAGGAAGATTTTCATAAATTCGGTTGGTTAGGTTAATTATTTAAATTTCCTTTATATAGGCTGTCAAATCTATTGATTTGACAGCTTTTTTTTATTCCTGCTTTTTTATAGTTTGATACTTCAATAATACACTTCAAATCCTTAAATTTGCCCATCTTAAAATTTGAAGAAGAACTATGTTTAATAATTTAAGCGATAAGTTAGATAAAGCGTTACATGTTTTAAAAGGGCATGGAAGTATTACAGAAGTTAATGTTGCCGAAACTTTAAAAGAAGTTAGACGTGCGCTTTTAGATGCCGATGTTAACTTTAAAATAGCAAAAGATTTTACAACTAAAGTAAAAGAAAAAGCATTAGGACAGAATGTTTTAACCACATTACAACCAGGTCAGTTAATGGTTAAAATCGTTAAGGACGAATTAACCGAACTTATGGGTGGCGATGCAGAGGGAATCAATTTATCTGGTACTCCAAGTATTATTTTAATGTCAGGTTTACAAGGTTCTGGTAAAACAACTTTTTCTGGAAAGCTTGCTAATTATCTTAAAAATAAAAAATCTAAAAAACCATTATTAGTTGCCTGTGATGTGTATCGTCCCGCGGCTATTGACCAATTACATATTGTAGGTGAACAAATTGGTATCGAGGTTTTTAGCGATAAAGGAAATAATAATCCCGTGGCTATAGCTAAGGCTGGTATTGCCCACGCTAAAGCAAATGGTTATAATGTAGTTATTATAGATACTGCTGGTCGATTGGCTGTTGATGAGGTTATGATGACCGAAATATCAAACATTCATAAAGCTATTCAACCACAAGAAACGTTGTTTGTGGTAGATTCTATGACGGGTCAAGATGCTGTTAATACGGCTAAGGCTTTTAACGATGTTTTGAATTTTGATGGTGTTATCCTTACTAAATTAGATGGTGATACGCGTGGGGGAGCTGCTATTTCTATTAAATCGGTAGTTAATAAACCTATTAAGTTTATTGGTACTGGTGAGAAAATGGAAGCTATAGATGTGTTTTATCCATCACGTATGGCAGATCGTATTCTTGGCATGGGTGACGTTGTTTCGTTAGTTGAAAGAGCACAGGAACAATTTGACGAGGAAGAAGCTAGAAAACTTCAAAAGAAGATTGCCAAAAACCAATTTGGATTTGATGATTTCTTAAAACAAATTCAGCAAATCAAGAAAATGGGGAATATGAAAGACCTTATGGGGATGATTCCTGGCGCTGGAAAAATGCTGAAAGATGTTGATATTGATGATGATGCTTTTAAAGGTATTGAAGCTATTATTCACTCCATGACACCAAAAGAAAGAACAAATCCAGCCATTATTAATGCAAGTAGAAAGGTTAGAATAGGAAAAGGTTCAGGCACATCAGTGCAACAAGTTAATCAGTTGTTAAAGCAATTTGACCAAATGAGTAAAATGATGAAAATGATGCAAGGTGGCGGCGGAAAAAAAATGATGCAAATGATGAAAAACATGCGTTAATTAGTTTTACTAAAAGAGATTAAATAAAATAGACTACACATGACAATTTTAGACGGGAAAAAGACAAGCGACGATATTAAAAATGAAATCGCTGCAGAGGTAAAAAAAATGAAGGATAAAGGTGAAAAAGTGCCTCATTTGGCAGCTATTATTGTCGGGAATGATGGAGCTAGTTTAACCTATGTTGGTAGTAAAGTGAAAGCTTGTGAGCGTGTTGGTTTTGAGTCAACCCTAATCCAAATGTCAAATACAGCCAGCGAAATAGAATTATTGGATAAAATTTATGAGCTTAATGAAAATCCCAATATAGACGGGTATATCGTCCAGTTGCCTTTACCACCTCAAATTGACACACAAAAAGTACTGTTGGCGGTCAATCCTGACAAAGATGTTGATGGATTTCACCCAACCAATTTTGGTAAAATGGCATTGGATATGTCAACTTTTATTCCAGCTACTCCATTTGGAATATTGGAATTGTTAGAACGTTACGGCGTTGAAACTAAAGGAAAACATACTGTTGTAATTGGTCGTTCGCATATTGTTGGTCGCCCTATGAGTATTTTAATGGGAAGAAAAGGATTTCCAGGAAATTCAACAGTAACATTAACTCATAGCCATACAAAAAACATTACTCAAATCACATCACAAGCAGATATTATTATCTCAGCCTTAGGCGTGCCAAACTTCTTAAAAGCAGAAATGGTTAAAGATGATGCTGTTGTTATTGATGTTGGTATCACAAGAGTTGCAGACGAATCTTCACCAAGAGGATATAAAATTACTGGAGATGTTGACTTTGATAATGTGAGTAAAAAAGCCAGTTTTATAACACCCGTTCCGGGAGGAGTAGGGCCAATGACTATCGCTATGTTACTTAAAAACACATTATTGGCAAGAGAGCGTCATAGGATGCAATAGTTTTTAGGCTATTTAGCAAATAATTGACTTAAATCTTTAAAAGCTTTAAATTCTAAAGCATTCCCGGCGGGATCATAAAAAAACACGGTAGCTTGTTCGCCAACTTGACCAACAAATCTAATATAAGGTTCAATTACGAATTGAACCTTTTTTTGCTTTAAATGCTCTGCAAAAGTTTGAAAATCATCCCAAGGTAAAACTACTCCAAAATGTGGTACTGGCACATCTTTTCCATCTACGGGGTTGGTGTGTAAAGTTTCTTCAGATTTTGGCTTATAATGTATCACAAGTTGATGTCCAAAAAAATTAAAATCAACCCAATGATCACTGCTTCTACCTTCTGAGCAGTTTAATACGTCTCTGTAAAACGCTCTACATTCATCTAAATTATGAACTGGAATTGCTAAATGAAAAGGAGAAATTATTGCCATATTTATTAGTTTCTTTGATTTCTTGGTCTTGTTATTGATTTAATGTAGGTTTTAGTTGAGTCTTCAATTAACAGATTAAGTTCTTTTAATTCTTCTTTAGTTAATTCTCTAAATTTTCCAACCGGC
The DNA here is from genome assembly GCA_002441545.1 of Flavobacteriaceae bacterium UBA6231. Classification (GTDB taxonomy): domain Bacteria; phylum Bacteroidota; class Bacteroidia; order Flavobacteriales; family Flavobacteriaceae; genus Yeosuana. Next base: position 14,633 of record DJWL01000028.1, read on the forward strand.
ATATCTAGTTTTATGTTCATAATCCTAACCCGTTTTAATGTTTCTACTTCGTAATTTAGGTATTCACACATGCGACGAATTTGCCTGTTTAAGCCTTGTGTTAAAATGATTCTAAATTCAAAAGTACTTAATTTTTCAACCTTACATTTTTTTGTAACCCGATCTAAATCGGTCAACGGAATTCCACCAGACATACGTTCAATAAAAGTTTGTGATATGGGTTTATCAACTTTTACAATATATTCTTTTTCATGGTTATTGCTGGCTCTCAGTATTTTATTAACGATGTCGCCATCGTCAGTAAGTAAAATTAAGCCTTCACTGGGTTTGTCTAATCTTCCAATAGGAAAAATACGTTTTGGATACTTTATGAAATCAATAATATTATCCTTTTCAACACTGGTATCTGTTGTGCAAACTATACCAACAGGTTTGTTAAAAGCTAAATAAACAAATGATTCTTTAGTGTCTGTGATAGGTTTTCCGTCAACTTCAATAACATCACTCGCACTTATTTTTGTACCCATTTCTGGTATTACACCATTAATAGTAACACGGCCTGCTTCAATAAGTTTATCGGCTTCTCTTCGTGAACAATACCCTACTTCACTTAAATATTTATTGATTCTTTTTAATTGCTCTTCCATAGGTTACAAAGATAAGAACTTTAATTCTCAATAAATTCTGAAATATGCAGTGTTACAGATTTGTGGTTTAATGAATGACCTAACCCTTGTGTAGTGATAAGTTTACTGTTTTTGTAATTATTTTTAATAAGAAGGGCATCATTATACGGAATGATTTTGTCATCTTCATCATGAATAATCAATCCTTCAGAATCAATGGCTTCAATATATTTTGCTGTTGAAAAAGATTCTGGTAAAGACCCAAATTGTTCTAATATTTCTAAGTCAAGTTGTTCGGTAACACGTTGGTTGTAATTTAACATGTCTGTGTAGCGTTTTAAAACATCTTTAAAATCAGAAGGAGCTCCTAAAAGCACTAGCTTTTGAATACTTTTTAATCGGTATTTATTCTGAAAAAAAACCGTAGCCATACCACCTACTGAATGTCCAACAATAGTGTTTGGTTTGAATTTTTTTGCTACTTCATGTATAAATTCTGCGTAAAGAAGTGCATTAAAAGACTCGCTTCCCGAGTTTCCATGAGCAGGCGCATCTAATGCGATGATGTTATAATCTTTTTTTTTAAAATGATTTATTAAAGGTTTCCATCTGCCTGAATTACTTTCCCAACCATGAACCAATAGTATGGTTTGTTTGGTGCCAATCCATCGATAAGTCATTATTTTATATGAATTATAATGAAGGATTTCTTTGTTAGCTGTTTCTAAAAAATCAGATTGTACTTTGTTGATTTGACCTTTTCTGGGTTTTGAAAATAATGATAAAGCTTTGTTTGCTGCGTAAGATTTTGATAGATAACTTAATCCATTAATTGATGAGCCTACAAGCTTTATTAGTATGGACTCCATTAATCTTCTCTATTAACACTGTTTATTGAAAAAGCAGGTGTGCAGATTGCTAAATATTCACAGGGTTCTGTATACGGATTAGAATATTGAACTCTGGTATTTTTTTCAATTTTAATCGACTGTCCAGCTTCCAATACAATTTGCTCGCCTTCAATAATAAATTGTTTTTTTCCTTTTATAATAAATGTGAATTCATCAAATTCTGGTGTTTGAAAAGGCTCACTCCAACCAGCAGGAGCAATCATATGAGCTATACTAATTTTTGAATTTCCATCTGTAGCCAAACCAAAATGTTCTTTAATTACTTTACCATCATTGGTTGGTACTATAAATGGGTTATTTTGAATGGTATATTTTTTCATTTCAATTAGTTTTTCATAGGTTTACGCTTAATCATTCCGCCTTTTAAGTCCTTAACGGTTCCCATAACTACAAAAGCATTTTTGTCAATTTTGTCAATTTCTGTCTGTAATTTGGCAAGTTCCAACCTAGTTACAATGGTGTAAATAATATCCTTATCATAGCTTTTGCCTTGTGTTCCATATCCACCTTTTCCTGCATATATGGTACAAGCTCTTCTTAATTTTTCAATAAGCATGATTCTTATGGTTTCATGATGATTTGATATAATTGTTACACCTACATATTCTTCAACACCATCAACAACAAAATCAACCGTTTTAGCTGCAGCTAAATAGGTTAAAATGGCATACAAAGCAGTTTCAACAGAAAGAATATAAGCACCAAATGAGAAAATTATGATATTGATTATAAGTAAAACATCCCCAATGGTTAATGATAGTTTTCTGCTTAAAAAAATAGCTAAAACTTCTGTCCCATCAATGACACTGCCACCACGCATAGACATTCCAATTCCTAAACCTAAAAAGAAACCTCCAAAAACAGCAATAAGTAATTTATCTTCAGTAATTATAGGATAATCAACATAATGTACTACAATTGCTAATAATGAAATAGCCAAAATACTTCTGATAGCAAACTTTAAATTAAAGGTTTTTGACGCAAGAAATATAAACGGGATGTTAACTAAAATCAACAAATAACTTAAATCTATTTTAGTAATATTTTCTAATAATAAAGAAATACCAGTTGCACCACCATCAATAAACTGGTTTGGAAGCAAAAATCCTTTTAAGCCAAATCCTGCCGAAAAAACTCCAATGATTATAAAAACAGAATCTTTAATTGTATGAGATAACTCTACCTGTAAGTTTCTTACTAAAGGAGCAATCTGTTTGTTGGTTGCAGCACTTTGGCCCTGCTTTTTTTTTATTTTTTTGCGGGCAACGTCTATTAATATTTTTGAAATGAACGGATTCATAATTTAAAGATTAATCTGTTTTATTCCAATTCAAGAAAAAGAACTTGATTTTTGCATTATCAGGAATATGGACTGCTTCCATTTTTAAACTCATGTCAAATCTCATGTTTGCAGGCAACTCTTTTTTGTCAATAGTAAAAGAAGCATTAATTTCATTTACAGTTACAACTATGTTATTTATTAAGTTATCAATTCTTGTTATTTTGTAATTGTTTGCAATATCCTTAAACGTACTTTCAGTAGAAAGTTTTTTGTTGGTTTTATATCTTGGGTCAAAAATTCGTACACTTTGAATGTATGAAGTTGAATCTGATATTTTACGAGGACTGATGCTTAATAGTTTTTTTCCACCTTTTTCAAAAACTTCTATGTCGTTAATATTTCTGGTAAACTCAGTATCATTAAAGCTTTTAACTATTGAGTCTTTAGAAAAAATAGCTTCAAGATCCTTCACTTGTGTAGAATCTGTTAATAAGCCAATATGTTGTTTCCCAATTTGAAAAGGGTCTTGTTCTTTGTTGCAACTTGCAAATAGTAATGACAAGATGGTGAAATATAAAAATGATTTATTCATATAAAATTAAAAGTGTTTAAATGTTAAAAATGAGTTGCTTACTTTTTCATTACTTTGGTTAAAATACCAAAAACACTTCTAATAAAAGTAGCGCTTGTAAGTACTTTAACAACTGGATTCATGGCAGTACTTCGCCGTCTTGAACTTGATGTTGTATTTCTTTCTTTTGATTCTGCTTTTTTAAGGGCTTCGTTCTCTAGTCTGGCTTTTTCTTTAGCTTCTTCAGCTTCAGCACGGTCTATTTTTTCATTCAGCATTTCATAGGCACTTTCTCTATCAATGGTTTGGTTATATTTTTTAACCAGCTTTGATTTAGTAAATAGGGTGTTTAATTCCGAATCAGTTAAAATATCCATTCTGCTCATTGGAGCTCGCATCATAGTTGCAGCAAGAGGTGTTGGTCTTCCTTTTTCATCAAGAGCAGAAACCAAGGCTTCTCCTGTGCCTAACGAGGTTAAAACTTGAGCAGTATCATAATATTCTGAATCTGGATAGTTTTGCGCTGTAAGTTTAATAGCTTTTCTGTCGTTTGCGGTAAATGCTCTCAATGCATGTTGTATTTTCAAACCTAGCTGACTTAATACTGCTTCAGGAACATCGGTTGGATTTTGAGTAACAAAATATAATCCTACACCTTTACTTCTAATCAGTTTTACGATGCTTTCAATTTGATTGAGTAATGCTTTTGATGCTTCGTTAAATATTAAATGTGCTTCATCAATAAATATAATCAACTCAGGGCGATCACTATCTCCTTGTTCTGGAAAGGTCGAATAAATTTCGGCTAATAAACTCAACATAAAAGTTGAAAATAGTTTTGGTCTATCTTGAATATCTGTTAATCTAATAATATTTATATAACCTCTTCCGTCTTCATCAATTCGTAATAAATCATTGACTTCAAAGGAGGTTTCTCCAAAGAATAAATCGGCACCTTGTTGTTCTAATTCTACAACTTTACGCAATATAGAACCTGTTGATGCTGTAGAAATATGCCCGTAAGCTTCTCCAAACTCTTCTTTACCTTCTTGAGTAGTATATTGTAATATTTTTTTGAAATCTTTTAAATCAAGAAGCGGCATTTTATTGTCATCACAATATTTAAAAATAACAGCAACAACACCGGATTGAGCTTCAGATAAATCAAGAATTCTTGATAATAAAACTGGGCCAAATTCGCTAACCGTAGCACGTAACCTAACTCCATTTTGTTCTGATAAAGTTAAAACTTCAACGGGGAATTTTTTTGATTCAAATGGAATTCCAATTTTTGCATGGCGTTCATCTATTTTAGGATGACCTGGACTTGGTTGAGCCAAACCACTTAAATCTCCTTTAATATCCATAAGCAATACGGGAATACCTTTATCGCTTAAATTTTCAGCAAGAACTTGAAGCGATTTTGTTTTACCCGTTCCTGTTGCTCCAGCAATTAGCCCATGTCTGTTTAAAGTTTTTAATGGAATTTTTACTAGCGCATTTGTAATTGTTTCTCCATCTAACATGGCGGCACCAACTGGGATAAAGTCTCCTTTGCAAATATTGCCTTCGGTTATATAATTAAAAAAAATTTCCTTAGTATCCATTCTATATAATTTTGCATAAAAATAACTATTCAAATTTAATTCTTATAAACAAGATAAATAAAACTATCAACATTTAGTAAGCAAAATAGTATCTTTGCAAACTTATGAATAAAGAGATTAAAGAATTAGTTGATAGTGGTGAAATGCTTCCATTAATGGAAGAGTTTTACACTATTCAAGGTGAAGGCTTTCACAAAGGAACTGCTGCTTATTTTATTAGGGTTGGAGGTTGTGATGTAGGTTGCCATTGGTGTGATGTTAAAGAAAGTTGGAATGCAGATTTACATCCGCCAACTGATGTTTCTAAAATTGTTGCGAATGCAAAAAAACACAGTGATACTATTGTAATTACAGGAGGAGAACCTTTAACATGGGATATGACACCTTTAACAACTAAGTTAAAGGCTAAAGGGATGAAAGTTCATATAGAAACATCGGGAGCTTATAAATTAACTGGTATTTGGGACTGGATTTGTCTATCTCCTAAAAAGCTTAAATTACCTACTGAAGAGGTTTGTGAAAAGGCTGATGAACTTAAGGTTATAGTATATAATAAAGATGATTTTAGGTTTGCAGAAGAACAAGCACAAAGAGTAAATAAAAACTGTATTTTGTATTTACAACCAGAATGGAGTAAACGAGATAAAGTGATTCCTGAAATTGTAGACTATGTGATGAAAAACCCCAAGTGGAAAGTATCATTACAAACGCATAAATATTTAAATATTCCGTAATTAAAGAGCCTTGAAATTTTCGAGGCTTTTTTGTTTTATTTTATTTTTTGAATTTATTCTTTGATGAATTTCAAAGATTCTCTCATGTAATTGTTGTGAAAATTTACAAAGTAAGTACCTGAATTTAAATCGCCTACAAAAAGCGAATATTCCTTTTCTGTATTTGAAGTTAATACAGATTCTCTTGATAATTGTTTAATAAACTGGCCATTAATATTATAAAGTTCAATAAGAATGTTGTCTGCCTTTTCAAAATGGATACTGAATTCTAAAATGGATTTAACCGGATTGTTTTTCATGGAAATTTTTAATGAAGAACCTTTTGGGTTAGAATTTGTATCTGCTGATAAAGTTTCAGTTGTAAATTTATAGACAGAAGTGCCAGAGGCATATGCTAATGAGTTGTTAATGAAGAAAATTCTATTTAAATTTCCTCCTATGTTAAGGTTTGTCCAGGTTTGCCCTCCATTTAAGGTTTCATAAAAACCTGTGGTATGTCCACCCATCCATCCACGGTTTTCATCTAAAAACCCAACAGCTTGAATATCGGTTTCAGGAGCATTAAAACTGTTCCAACTTATTCCTCCATCAATAGATTTTATAAGCTTCCCAAGATTAGGTGATATCGATTCGATCGAACCAAAAATCACATCATTGTTGGCTTCTAAAATCTGTAATTTCCAAACATATTCACCAACAATATTAGAATTAAATATTTCAGTCCAAGTGAGTCCTCCATCTGTAGTTTTTAAAATAGTACCTCCATTATCATTTCTTCCAGAGACTAATCCAATATTTTCATCTAAAAAATAGATTTCAACCAAAGCATTTGCGTAAGCAGACATATCAATGTATTCCCAAGTAGTGCCACTATCTGTAGATTTTATAATGTAAGCAGGAGTAAAGTAAGCACCACAACCATAAACGGTTGAGCTACCAATAGTGCAAAGTCCACAAATAGCAACAGGATATGGGGAAATATTGGTTACAGGATTCCAGGTTTCGCCACCGTCAATAGTTTTAAAAAATTTGTTGTTTAAGGTTCCTAAAAAACCAATATCACTATTTAAAAATTCAATATTTCTGAAATAATAATTACTTCCTAATGTAGATTCGTTTAATTGTTCAGTCCAAGTTATTCCGCCATCAATAGTTTTGTAAACAGAAGCATAATACCCATTTGCGGCCCATCCAATGTTTTCATCTAAAAAATAGATATCATCATACCGTTGACCGTTAATGTTGCTTTTAATACTTGTAGTTTGCCAAGTTTGAGAAAAACTAGTGACAGTAAATATTAGAAGTAAAAATTTTAAATATTTCATTTTGTAAATATAAATAAGAAAAATTACATTTTAATGTTACAGTTTGATATTTAAATTTAATTTTATGTGTGAATATATAAGCATTAATTAAATATACATGTATAAATATAAATTTATTATACATATTTGCCTTCTCAATTAAAACAAAATAAATAAATAAGATATGTGTGGAATTGTATGCGCATTTGATTTAAAACAGAAGTCTGAAGATTTAAGACCACAGTTATTGGAAATGTCTAAAAAAATTCGTCATCGTGGTCCAGATTGGAGTGGAATTTACAGTGATGAAAAAGCCATATTGGCTCATGAGCGTTTAGCTATTGTAGATCCAGCTTCAGGAAAGCAACCTTTATTTAGTGACGATAGAAAACTGATATTGGCTGCAAATGGAGAAATTTATAACCATCGCGAATTGCGTAAACAATTTGTTGGTAAATATAACTTTCAAACAGAAAGCGATTGTGAGGTAATATTAGCGTTATATAAAGAAAAAGGTGTTCATTTTGTTGATGAAATGAATGGAATTTTTGGATTTGCAATATATGATGTTGAAAAAGATGAGTATTTTATCGCTCGCGATCATATGGGAATTATTCCACTTTACATTGGATGGGATCAAAATGGAACATTTTATGTTGCTTCAGAATTAAAAGCATTGGAAGGGGTTTGCACAAAAATTCAATTATTTCCTCCAGGGCATTATATGTCAAGTAAAGATGGTGAATTTGTTAAATGGTATAACAGGGAATGGACAGAGTTTGATGCTGTAAAAGATAATGAAACAAGTATTCAAGCCATAAAAGAAGCTTTAGAAGCTGCTGTTCACAGACAATTAATGAGTGATGTGCCTTACGGAGTTTTGTTGTCTGGAGGATTAGATTCGTCTGTAACTTCAGCCATTGCAAAAAAATATGCTGAAAAGAGAATAGAGTCTGACGATACGCAAGCTGCTTGGTGGCCACAATTACACTCTTTTTCTGTTGGTTTAGAAGGATCGCCAGATTTAGCTGCTGCTAGAAAAGTCGCTGATCATATTGGAACCGTTCACCATGAAATTAAGTTTACAATTCAAGAAGGATTAGACGCTATCAGAGATGTTATATACAATCTTGAAACTTATGATATAACCACAATTCGTGCTAGCACACCTATGTATTTAATGGCGCGAGTTATTAAATCTATGGGAATAAAAATGGTACTTTCTGGAGAAGGAGCTGATGAATTATTTGGAGGCTATTTATATTTCCATAAAGCACCAAACGCTAAAGAATTTCATGAAGAAACTGTTCGTAAATTAAGTAAGCTTCATATGTATGATTGTTTGAGAGCTAATAAAAGTTTAGCGGCTTGGGGAATTGAAGGACGCGTTCCTTTTTTAGACAAGGAGTTTATGGATGTAGCTATGAGAATCAACCCTCAAGATAAAATGATTAACGGAGAACGTATGGAGAAATGGGTTGTTAGAAAAGCGTTTGAAGATATGATTCCAGCAAGTGTGGCTTGGAGACAAAAAGAACAGTTTAGTGATGGTGTTGGTTACAGCTGGATTGATACTTTAAAAGAAATGGTAGGTAAAGAAATTAGTGATGAGCAAATGAAAAATGCACATTTTAGATTCCCGATTCAAACGCCGCAAAACAAGGAAGAGTTTTATTATCGTTCTATTTTTGAAGAACATTTTCCAAGCGATGCAGCAGCATTAAGCGTGCCTCAAGAGCCAAGTGTTGCTTGTAGTACAAAAATTGCTTTAGAGTGGGATGAAGCTTTTAAAAACATGAACGATCCAAGTGGTAGAGCAGTTGCTAAGGTTCATGATGATGCATATGTGAAAGCTTAAATTTAAATACATTTTAGAATAAAAAAGATCAATTTTTAATTGGTCTTTTTTATTTTTTTAAGTGTTTTATAAGATCTATTTCAGAAAATCACCTATTTAATTTGTTTGAAATATCGCTTCTAAGGCATTTTTTAATTTTTCCTAATTTCAAAATTTAAAAACAACATCAAAACTTAATTTAAGGTGCTTTTTAGACGATTTAAGCAACTTTTAAGTAATTAACAAATGTTGATAATTATACAAATGAGTCGATAAAATGCTTTTTAAAAGGCTGATTATTTCGTATATTTGTTCGTATTCAGAAGGATGCAAGAAGCATCTTTTTTTATGAAGTAAAAATTTTAAATAAACAATATTTAATCATAATATGAGCGAACCAAAAGAAGAGTTTAATAAACACAATTATTCGGCAGATAGTATTCAGGCATTAGAAGGTATGGAGCATGTACGTATGCGTCCATCGATGTATATAGGTGATGTTGGTACAAGAGGTTTACACCATTTGGTATATGAAGTGGTAGATAACTCAATTGATGAAGCGCTTGCCGGACATTGTAATAATATTACAGTAATAATTAATGAAGATAATTCCATAACTACCGAAGATGATGGACGTGGTATTCCGGTAGATTTACATAAAAAAGAAGGTGTTTCTGCACTTGAGGTTGTAATGACCAAAATTGGAGCAGGAGGTAAGTTTGATAAAGATTCTTATAAAGTATCTGGAGGATTGCACGGAGTTGGGGTGAGTTGTGTAAATGCTTTATCTCAACATTTAAGAGCAACTGTATATAGAGATGGAAAAATTTACGAGCAAGAGTACGAGCGTGGTAAAGCCTTATATCCAGTAAAGCAAATAGGCGCTTCCGATAAACGTGGTACTACAGTTACTTTTACTCCAGATCCTACTATATTTACTCAAACTGTTGAATATAGTTATGATACGCTTGCAAGTAGAATGCGCGAATTATCTTTTTTGAACAAAGGAATTACTATTCACTTAACAGATAAACGATCTAAAAAAGAAAATGGTGATTTTGAAGGAGAAACGTTTCACTCAACAGAAGGGTTGCCAGAATTTATTCGTTTTTTAGATGGTAACAGAGAACCTTTAATGAGAGAAGTTATTTCTTTTGAAGGAGATAAAAATGGTGTGCCAGTTGAGGTTGCCATGATTTATAATACGTCTTATGCTGAAAACTTACATTCTTATGTAAATAATATAAATACGCATGAAGGCGGAACACATTTAGCAGGATTTCGTCGTGGATTAACTATGACACTAAAGAAGTATGCTGATACTTCTGGTTTAACAGATAAGCTAAAGTTTGATATTGCTGGAGACGATTTTCGTGAAGGATTAACAGCTATTATTTCAGTAAAAGTTCAAGAACCACAATTTGAAGGACAAACCAAAGGAAAACTAGGTTCTAGCTACGTGCGTCCTTTGGTGCAAAAATTCTTCTCAGAAAACTTCAACAAGTACCTCGAAGAGACTCCGCTTGAAGCCAAAGCGATTATGGCGCAGGTATTGCTTGCCGCCAGAGGAAGAGATGCGGCCAAAAGAGCGAAAGATTTGGTTAAACGCAAAGATTCCATGAGCATAGGAACGCTTCCGGGCAAACTTGCAGACTGCCAAAGCAAAGATCCTGTAATATCAGAGATCTATCTGGTAGAAGGGGATTCTGCAGGCGGTTCGGCAAAACAGGGAAGAGACAGGGTTTTCCAGGCAATTTTACCGCTTAAAGGTAAAATTCTCAATGTAGAAAAAGCACGATTGGATAAAATCCTTAAATCCGATGAGATCAAAAATATGATCACCGCTTTAGGTTGCGGTATAGGAGATGAGTTTGACGGGGAGAGGCTTCGCTACCATAAAATTATTATCATGACCGATGCTGATGTTGNNAAAAAGGCAAAAATGAAATCTATCTTAAAGACGATAAGGCTCTCAACGATTATCTTATTGAAAACGGCATATCAGCCATAGAGAGCGAAACAATGGGGATAGCTGACCTTGTTGATCTCTTTAAGCTTGTTGCCTACTACAAAATGACCCTCAAAGAGATAGAAAAACGTTTTGCTTTACTTGAAGTGCTTCGCTATATGATAGAAACACCGGATATCATAGGCACATCAAACAAAGAACTGGCGCAAACCATAGAAAAATTTATTACCGATCTGGGATATAACATTCTAAGCAAAAGCATTACCGATGACACGATCCATCTTTTTGTGCAAACCAAAGACGGACTTGAAGAACTTATCGTAGACGAGATCCTCTTCACCAATCCTCATTACAATGAAGCTATTCATATCCATCAAAAGATACAGTCACACATTACTGATGAATTTAGAGACAAAGATCTGCTTAAACTGTTTGCTGAAGTAGAAGCCTCGGCAAAAAAAGGCGCCTATATTCAGCGCTACAAAGGTCTTGGAG
>DJWL01000028.1:25982-29172 GCA_002441545.1 Flavobacteriaceae bacterium UBA6231
TAAAACATCTGGATGTCTAATGCTGCTTTCAGAACTGGAAGAACGGGGGCGGCGGTTTAGGCTTGCCCTTAGGGCTGCCATTCCTATCTTGCTTCTTGTTTTTTTGGTGTTTTATGCTATTTTTTTAAAAAACAAAAATATCGATCTTGGTCCAGAAAACCAGCTATTGCTTGCAGGTATTGTTTTTATCAGTGTGTATTTTGTCTATTTTCTTATGGAAATCAGCGCGAAAGAAACATTGGTAGATCAAACCACAAAAGGATTCAACCAAAAGAGTTTTATCAAAAAACTACGACATTACAAACCAAAATCTCTTGCACTTCTTATCGTAGACAACCTTGAAACACTCAATGATCACTATGGTGTAGAAGAAATCGATCTGTTGCTCTATACCCTTATACATCAGCTAAACTCAGATCTTGCGGAACAGGGGTTACACAATGCGCTTATAGGCAGACGCTATGGGGCAGAATTTTTAATTGCCCTAAATGAAAACCATCAAAACATCCAATCGATCTTCAATGACATTATTGAAAAAAATAAAACCATTAACGATATCGAATTGGATTATAAATTTGCAGTTATCACCAATACCGATCAAGGTTTTGAAAAAATCATTTCTCAACTTAAAGATATTATCCAAACACAAAACAATAGCACCCCCGAACAAAAAAATGACAATATTGTAAAAGATGCGAAAGAGATTACAGCTATTGAAACTTCTGTTGTTGATGCTTTACAAAAAGAGGATATTTCACTTACGTTTAGGCCGCTGCTCCATGTTAAGAACAACAAGGTCGACATCTATGAAATATCAGTAAAATTAAAAACAAAAAACAAAATCAGTATTTTGCCTAAAGTATATCTTCCCATCATCAACCGGCTGGGTCTGGGAAGACAGTATGATTGGCTGATTGTCAAACGCGTTTTTACCCTTTTGCCTCTTTTGGACGAAAGCACCTCTCTAACGTTCAATCTTTCACCTTTTTCCCTCAGAAGCAAAACCTTTCAAGAAAAGTTTTTTTCTGCCCTGGATCAAGCCAATATTCGTCCTTCGCGCTTAATCATACAACTTTATGAACGAAAAGCTCATCATAATCTAAACGGCTATCTTGAAACACTTAAGTACATTCGAGCCAAAGGAATACGTATCTGTATTGATAATTTTGGCGCATCCAACGCTTCGATGGAATATATAAAACATTTCAAGTTTGATATGATACAGTTTGATCGTGACTATATCACAAACCTAAACGATGAAACCAATTATGCCATGCTGCGCTCACTGATAAAAATGAGCCAAGAACTCGCTATCCTTACAGTTGCTAAATGGGTAGATAAAGCAGAACAAAAAACATCGCTTAAAACACTTGGCATTGATTATTTGCAAGGTTTTGGAATAGGTGAACCCTTAAATGAAAAAGATTTAATTTACAAATACAACTAAAGGACGAAAAATGAAATACGGAGAAAAAGAGATTCTGGATTTTGATATCAACGATCCAGAACATTACTGGCCCAATGAGCATGAAAAAAATTACACGATAAATATTGAACTTCCTGAATTTATGGCAAAATGCCCACGCTCAGGCTATCCGGATTTTGCTACACTTAAACTTACCTACCAGCCTGATAAAAAAGTGATCGAACTCAAAGCGCTTAAGCTCTATATCAATTCATTTATAAATAAATATATTTCCCATGAAAATGTAGCCAATGAGATATATGATACACTCTTTTCAAAATTAGAACCAAAATCCATGAAGCTTGTAGCAGACTTTAATCCAAGAGGCAACGTACACACTATCATAGAAATAGACAGTAAAGCGAACTGATACGTATTACAATTTGACATTCTTTTTAAAAGTATTTTAAAAATCTATTATGATACCCTGCATTACACAAAGGAGAATCATGATAGATTTTGAAAATGTCATACAAAGGGTAAAGTACACCATTATGCTGCACTCAGACAAAAAGAAAATCCTTGATAAAGATATTGCAGAAGCACTTGGACTCTCGGCTCCTTACTTTGCCGTTATCAAGAAAAGGGAAAAAATTCCCTATGAAGCCATAGCTTATTTTTGCAAAAAACACCATATTAATATGAACTGGATACTGATGGCGCAAGAGCCTAGAGCATTTTAGTTTATCAACTACCAATATGGCTCATCAAAGAGCATTTTGCTGCACACAAGACAAAATGCATATAAATCCAACAATAAAATCAACCGTTGTTCTTTTTTACTTTCTTCTCCTGTCTTTATTGATGATTTTTCCGAATGCTTTGATATCATATTTACTCACGATCATATACCGCGGTATAGCCATCATTGAATCTTTTGGTGTTGCATGCCTGTCATCAATTGTCAGTGCGGCGCTATAGCCTGCGTGTATCGCTTTTGCTTCAAGTTCATCGTCATAAATTCCAAATGCCCATGCCAGATATGTCACTTCGTGTCCCATTTTTTCTTCGAGTATCTGTCTGGCGCCACGAAGTTGCCTGTCAACAAATTTGGCATACTCGCTCGATGAAAGTTTTTTCTTTTCTTGTTTAAAATGGGGATGCCAGTAGGTGTGTGATTCAACACGAAAAAACGTCGTTGCTTCAAGTTCCCGCAGCTGCTCCCATGTCATGGCATATTTGGCATTGGATATTGCACTGGGATAAATAAACAGTGTTACAGGAATACGGTATTTTATCACCAATGGAGCCATATGGGCATAAACACTTTTATGCCCGTCATCAACGGTGAGGACAACTGATTTGGAAGGAATGGATTCTGTTTCTCCTTTGAGATATTTGATTGCACTCTCTAGGGAAACCACTGTGTATCCGTTCGATTTAAGCCATGCAAGCTGTTGGGCAAATGCATCGGTTTTAATTGTCATTGCATCGCTTGCTTCGGTGCCAAAACGATGATAGCACAAAATGGGAACTTTTTTCTCTATTGTGTCTCCACGCAAAAAATCTGTAAACAAAAAAATTACTAAAAATAAATACATGCTACTCAGTGCCAATGCTATCTTCCTTGCAAATTTCACCCGTTAGCCGCAAATAAAAGCTGTTTTGTGTATGTTTACCGAACAGGGCTATCACTTGCTGTTTCCGATTGAAGAAGACCGGCGGCAGTGTAAACATTGCGCGCATTCCACAACATCCATCCGCAGCTGCCAAAATCTTCACTGG
>DJWL01000058.1:0-1786 GCA_002441545.1 Flavobacteriaceae bacterium UBA6231
AAAAAACATATACTTTGCTACATCAAACCAAAAAACCGTTTGAGATTCCACTTGATATCCTTGACTTCCTAAAACGTTTAATAATTTTTGAACTACAAAAATTTGAAAGTAACCTAATACTACAATAGTGAAGATAAGCAGAAACCCTAAAATTAATGCAACACCTAAAGCGTATAAATACTGTCTTAAAATGTTTCTTGATAACTGTTGGTGATATGAATTTTCAAAACCCGAAAAAACCGCATTAACACCATTTGCCATTAACGCAATTGATAACACAAAAACAGAAGAAACCAATCCACCTCTTTGTGATTGGTCTATATTTTCAAAAATATTTTGAAAGAAAAATTCTGAAGTGTTAGGTGGCAAAAAAGAATCTAAAAACCTTAAAAACTCTATTTTAAAGTCGTCAATTGGAACATATGGAATAACAATTAAAACAAACAATAAAAAAGGAAACAAAGCCATAAAGAAATTAAACGCTATAGAACTTGCTCTTGTTGTTAAAGCACCTTTAGCTATACCTATAACATAAAGTTCTAATAAATCATAAAATGAAAGCCCTTCAAGACCTGGAAGTTTTAAACGCTTTAAAAGATTTACTAAAATATTTACAATAGGAATTTTAGAAAGCTTGTCTTCAATGGGTTTAGTCATTAATAGTTGTATCTGTTATTTCACGTAAAGTTATTAAATAAAAAAATTATATACTTTCTATTTTAACAAATTCAAAAACTAACCTAATTCTAATTATTTTATGGCTTTCAAACTTAAATCCATATTATGGACAGAATGCGTTAATGCCCCACAAGAAATGTAATTAACACCAGATTCTGCATAATGTCTAATGGTTTCTTCATTTATATTTCCAGATGATTCTGTAAGACATTTATTTCCAATTAATTTAACGGCTTTTTTAGTGTCCTCGTAATCAAAATTATCCAATAAAATTCTATAAATACCATCGCTACGAAGTATTTCATTAACTTCTGACAAATCTCTGGCTTCTACCATAATATTTAAATCTCTATCGGTATCTTTTAAATATTGTTTTGCCATGTCTATGGCTTTCGTGATACCACCTGCAAAATCTATATGATTATCTTTTAACATAATCATATCATATAAAGCAAATCTATGGTTTTCGCCTCCACCAATTTTAACTGCCCATTTTTCTAATGCACGAATTCCAGGTGTTGTTTTTCGAGTATCTAATATTTTTGTCCTGGTTCCTCTAAGTAAGCTCACAAACATTCTAGTTTTAGTAGCGATAGCACTCATACGTTGCATAGCATTTAAAACAGTGCGTTCTGCCATTAAAATAGATTTTGGAGAACCTTCAACATACATTACTATATCTCCATAAGAAACTTCAGAACCATCTTCTATAAGAATATCAACTTTTAAAGTTTTATCAACATACGCAAATACTTTTTTTGCAAAAGCTACACCCGCAATAATACCTTTATCTTTAACTAATAGTTTTGCTTTTCCTCTAACGCCGTCTGGTATGCAAGCAATTGAACTATGATCTCCATCTCCTACATCTTCACGAATTGCATTTGAAATTATGATTTCAATTTCTTTGTCAAATTGTTCTTTAGTTATCATTACCTTAAAAATTTATCGCTAAAATAAGAAATTGATTTGCTTTATTAGATTTTCAATTTATGAATTTTTTAAAATTTCTATCTTTAAATCTTTAATTGATAATTTTCAAATGCTAATTTTGCTTTATGACCATAAAACTACTGGCAATAGGCAAAACAGATAGTAAAAATCTTCA
>DJWL01000058.1:1799-6594 GCA_002441545.1 Flavobacteriaceae bacterium UBA6231
GAAGGAGAGCTTATTTTAAACTCTCTCAATCCTTCTGATGTCTTGATTCTTTTAGACGAAAATGGCAAACAGCTGGATTCGGTTGCTTTTTCAGATTACTTACAAAAGCACATGAATTCCGGCATTAAGCAATTGGTTTTTGTCATTGGAGGCCCTTATGGTTTTTCAGAGGAGGTATATGGGCAAGCCCAAGGAAAACTATCGCTTTCTAAAATGACGTTTTCACATCAAATGGTAAGGCTGTTTGTTATTGAACAACTTTATAGAGGATTTACTATTTTAAGAAATGAACCTTACCACCATAGATAGCTAGTTGACTATCGTCCATGAAAAAAGGGGATGTTCTTTATATTATTTAATCAATGGCAATAAATGTTTCTATGGATAACAGGTATTAATAATTTCCCTTGAATAATACTGACCTTAAGTCTTTTTGTCTTAATGAAACAGAACTGGTCATAAACAATTAATTCTTCTGTTTAAATTTATCAAAATCAGATGATTGCTCTTGTTTAGGAAACGTATTGTTTCCCATATCTATATCAGCAAACTCAAAATTGGGATCTAAGATCACTTTGGTCACCTCTTTTTCTTTAACAAAGGTTTTCTTAACCTCATATTCATTTAAGCGCCAAACATCGGCCGGTAATTTATCTGTTTCTGTACTTCCATCTTTATAAACCCATTCTATGGTGACCGGCATAATAAGTCCACCTATATTTTTTATGGTAACTTCATAGATGTTCTTACCGGATAGCTGTTTACGTATTTCCGGTTCATCCAATCTTGACAAAAAACCTCCATAACTTTGGTCGGGTGTTGAAGTCATGTTTATCACTTCCGGACCACTTGAGAAATCTTTTGCTTTTCCTCCTGAATTTTCTCCTTCAATTTTAACTTTTCCACTCTTGTTTTGGTCTTCAATATTTAAGGATTCCTCATAGACCTTAAACCATTTCACATCCAATAGTTCCATGTCCACATTATCGGTTGTAAAGAACCATCCCCTAAAAAACCAGTCTAAATCCACGGCCGTGGCATCTTCCAATGTTCTGAACAAATCCGCCGGATTGGGGTGTTTGTATTTCCACCGGTTGGCATATTCTTTAAAGGCTTGGTCAAAAAGTTCTTCTCCCACTACCGAATTTCTTAAGATTTGAAGCCCTACCGTTGGTTTTATATAAAAATTATTCCCAAACTGTCTCAGCAATTCATTATCTGAAGTTGTCATAATTGGTCGCATAATACTTTTATCACCACTCATAAAAGGCACAATGCTTTTAGGGGTTGTACTATTAAATTGGGGATAACGCTCCGCTATTGTTCTTTGGTGCAGAAAGGTGTTCAATCCTTCATCCATCCACATCCATTTGCGCTCATCTGAACTCACGATCATGGGAAACCAGTTATGGCCAACCTCATGGACAATGGTTCCAATCATGCCGGCTTTGGCACCATCACTCATTTTTCCGTTTCTTGGGCGACCGCCGTTAAAACTGATCATTGGGAATTCCATCCCAATATTGGACGTGTTCACGGAAATAGCCACCGGATAAGGATATTCAAACGTGGCTTCAGAGTAAACCTGTAAGGCATTAACAATGGCTTTTGTAGATTCTTCCTGCCATACCGGAAGCCCTTCTTTTGGGTAAAAGGACATGGCCATAGTGGTGTGGTCTGAAAATTTTACGGCCTGCGCATCCCAAATAAACTTGCGCGATGAGGCAAAAGAAAAGTCCCTGACATTGGTTGCCTTAAACTTCCATGTTTTTAATTGGGTTGATTTTACATTCTCATTGGCTTCCGCTTCTTCCTTGGTTACAATTAAAACCGGTTTATCAAAAGATGTTCTGGCTTCTTCCAGCCTTTTAAGCTGGGTTTTACTTAAAACTTCTGAGGTGTTTTGCAATTCTCCTGTCGCTGCAATGATATGGTCTTCAGGAACCGTAATATCCACCTCATAATTCCCAAATTCCAAGGCAAACTCACCTAACCTTCTAAACTGTTGGTTCTGCCACCCTTCGGTATCATTATATACTGCCATTCTAGGAAACCAATGAGCAATCAGATAAACCGTATTATTATCTCCCGGAAAATACTCATAGCCTTCCCTTGAAAGGAAAAACATGCTTCTATCGGTTATGGGATATGACCACCCAAGAGTAAAGCTCATGGTTGTTCCAGATTTAAGCGGTTCATCAAGAAGCACTTTCATCATGGTATTGTTTACCAAAGACTTTATAGGATTTCCGTTAATATCTTTAATGTATTTTATGGTATAACCTGCCGGAAAATCAATTGCCCGTGTAAGAAACTGCATTTGGTGCGTATTCATACCCTCTCTAACAGCATTGTTTACAGAGCCAAAATCCTCATTCCCTTTTTTGTTGATGTTTTGCTCAAGCTGAATCCATAAATAACTCAAATCATCGGGGGAATTGTTGTAATAAGTGATGGTTTCCTCTCCCGAAATGATATTATTGGTTTCATCCAAGCGCACCTTAATCTTATAATCAGCGCGTTGTTGCCAATACGCTTTCCCTGGTGCCCCGCTGGAAGCCCTAAAACTATTTGGTGGATCAATCATTCGGTCTATAGGCTCAAATTTACCTTGCCATGGTTGATTTTGTGCATATAATTGAAGCGTAAGGGAAATAGCTAAACAAAGCGTTAGAATCTGTCTCATTTTAAATGTATTATAACTTGTATTTTATTAATGCCAAGATATAAATTTATATAGATAAAAGATGTTAAAGTTTTAAGTGTGAATTTTAATTATAGCTTTGCTAAAATTAATGCTTGAATTGACAAATCCATAATACCATGCAACTCGTTTTTGCCACCAATAATCTTAATAAAATAAAAGAGGTACAGACGCTTATCCCTAAAGATATACAACTGTTGAGCCTAAAGGACATTGGTTGTTTTGAGGATATCCCTGAAACGTCCAATACCATTGAGGGCAATGCCATTCTAAAAGCTAATTATATAAAAACCCATTACGGGTATGATTGTTTTGCCGATGATACAGGTTTAGAAGTTGAGGTATTGGATGGCCAACCGGGAGTGTTTTCTGCGCGATATGCCGGAGAGCAATGCAACGCCAATGACAATATGAATAAATTGCTGCTTGCATTAAACAACCACGCCAATAGAAATGCCCGGTTTAAAACCGTTATAGCTTTACATCTTAACAACAAACTGCAAACTTTCACAGGAATTTGTGAAGGTGAAATCATCAAAAAAAAACAAGGTGAAAACGGTTTTGGATACGACCCCGTTTTTAAGCCAAAGGGATATCATGAAACCTTTGCCGAAATGGATCTAAACTTAAAAAATAAAATTAGTCACAGAGGAAAAGCCATACAATCATTGGTGTTTTTTTTAAATTCATAAAACAAGGTTTTTTTATAGATTAAAAACATCAAAGCTGTTGTTTGTTAATATTCTTTATAGTATTTTTAATTCATGACAGAGGTAGATATAGAAAAAGAAAATGCCGCTATTGCCAAAGCGTACAAAGAGCTTTTAAAGGTAAGTTACCGAACTTTATCAGACGACGATAAAAAACTTATACGAAGTGCTTTTGATGTGGCACTCGATGGCCATAAAGACCAGCGCAGGCGTTCAGGAGAGGCTTACATATTCCATCCACTTGCCGTGGCGAGAATAGTTGCCAAAGAAATTGGACTGGATGCCACTTCCATTGCCGCAGCCTTACTCCATGATGTTGTTGAAGACTGTAAAGACTATTCCATTGAAGATATTGAACGTCTTTTTGGCAAGACCGTGGCCAAAATTGTTGACGGCTTGACAAAAATTTCATCCTTAAGCAAAGAGCAGGACATGGACGTGTCTATGCAGGCAGAGAATTTCCGTAAAATGCTGCTCACCCTTAATGATGACGTCCGAGTCATCATTATTAAAATAGCCGATAGACTTCACAATATGCAAACCATGGACGCCATGCGTCCCGACAAGCAAATC
The DNA here is from genome assembly GCA_002441545.1 of Flavobacteriaceae bacterium UBA6231. GTDB lineage: Bacteria > Bacteroidota > Bacteroidia > Flavobacteriales > Flavobacteriaceae > Yeosuana. Next base: position 5,787 of record DJWL01000058.1, read on the forward strand.
AAAATAGCCTCAGAAACACTCTACATTTATGCGCCTTTAGCCCATAGAATTGGGTTGTACAACATTAAAACAGAGCTTGAAGACTTGGGGATGAAGTATCTGGAACCCGATGTATATAACGATATTCTCAATAAAATAAAAGAAAGTAAAGAAGAACAGGACCTTTACATCAAAGAGTTTAGTCAGGTCATTAAAACGTCCTTAGACAAAGAACACCTTCATTACACCATAAAAGGCAGGCCTAAATCTATTTTCTCAATCCGGCGGAAAATGCAAAAGCAAGGGGTTTCGTTTGATGAGGTTTACGATAAATTCGCCATTAGAATCATTTATAAAAGCGACCATGAGAATGAAAAGTTTCTGGCTTGGAAAATTTATTCCATAGTAACCGATCACTTTAGGCCCAACCCCATTAGGCTTCGCGATTGGATTTCGTCGCCAAAATCTACCGGATATGAAGCACTGCATATTACCGTAATGGGCCCCAAAGGCCGATGGGTTGAAGTACAGATACGCAGTGAGCGCATGAACGAAATTGCTGAAAAGGGATATGCGGCACATTATAAATATAAGCAAGATGCAGAGAAAGAAGATAATTTAGAAGATTGGATAAATAAATTACAGGAAGCCCTTGAAAATCCAGAGATCAATGCCGTGGATTTTGTTGAACAGTTCAAACTCAATCTGTATTCAAAGGAAATTTTTGTTTTTACCCCCAAAGGTGAATTAAAGTCCTTACCAAAAGGAGCTACAGCCTTAGATTTTGCATTTAATATCCACTCAGAAGTAGGTATGAAAACCAGAGGCG